>NZ_JACAPT010000018.1:0-204296 GCF_013385565.1 Pseudomonas sp. E6002
CGCAGCAACGGATATGTACACGGTCCATTACAAACAACTCAAACCCCACACAACGAACGCAGTAACCCAGTATCCAAATGCCGCTCTACCAGATCCGCCAACCGCTCAATATCCCGCTCCCGCAACCCGTGATAATCCACCTCTTGCACATCTTCCAACCCGGCCCAACGCAACAAAGCACTACAGGCCGCCGGAGCCTCAAACAATCCATGCAAATAGGTCCCAAGGATCTGCCCATCCTCACTCTGAGCCCCATCCAGGCGCCCATCGTCCAACTGCACCGCAGCCCGCACCAAGCCAGCGCCACTGGTTACACCCGCGTGGATCTCATACCCACTCACCTCGGCCTCCTCCAGCAACAACCGCCCCCGCACGTTACGCAGCTGCTTCTCCTCCTCCAGGGTCGTACTGAACGCCAACAACCCCAGCCCAGCGCTAGAACCACAAGGCCCTTCCAAACCCAGCGGGTCATGCACCTGCTCCCCGAGCATCTGCAACCCACCACAAATCCCCAGCACCTTCCCGCCATACCGCAAGTGCCGCGCCACGGCCGTGTCCCACCCGTTGGCCCGCAAATACGCCAAATCACTGCGCACACTCTTCGAGCCCGGCAAAATAATCAGGTCCGCCGAAGGAATCGCCTGCCCCGGCCCCACAAACTGCAAATCCACCTGCGGGTGCAAGCGCAACGGATCAAAATCCGTGTGATTACTGATCCGCGGCAACACCGGCACCACCACCTTGAGCACCTGCGCCGCCTTGTCGATCTGGCGCTGGTCGATGCCGTCCTCGGCCTCTAGGTGCAAATCCATCACATACGGCAACACCCCCACCACCGGCTTGCCCGTGCGCGCTTCCAGCCAATCCAGCCCCGGCTGCAACAGCGCAATATCCCCGCGAAACCGGTTGATGATGAAGCCTTTGACCCGCGCCTGTTCGGTCGGCGACAACAATTCCAGCGTACCCACCAGGTGCGCAAACACCCCGCCACGATTGATGTCGGCAATCAGCAGTACCGGGCAGTCCACTGCCTCGGCAAAGCCCATGTTGGCAATATCATTCGCCCGCAGGTTGATCTCGGCCGGTGAACCCGCACCCTCGACCATCACCACCGGATACGCCGCACTCAAGCGCGCATGGGAGGCAAGCACCGCCTGCATCGCGATGGCTTTGTAATCGTGATAGGCCACCGCATTCATGGTGGTCACGGCGCGCCCATGGATAATCACCTGGGAGCCCGTGTCACTGTTAGGCTTGAGCAATACCGGGTTCATGTCGGTATGGGGCGCCAGGTTCGCGGCCTGGGCCTGCACCGCCTGGGCCCGGCCGATCTCGCCGCCTTCGGCAGTCACGGCGCTGTTGAGCGCCATGTTCTGCGGCTTGAAGGGCACCACCGGGATGCCCTGGCGCACCAGCCAGCGGCAGAGTGCGGTCACCAGCGTGCTTTTGCCGGCGTCAGAGGTGGTGCCCTGCACCATCAAGGTACTCATGAGGCTTCCCTGTAGGCGCTCAGCGCCTGTTCCAGCCGTAACCAGTCGGCCTCGGTATCCGGCAGGCCGAAACGCAGGCTGCTGTTGTCGACAAACAAGCGCAGCAGAATGCCGCGCTGGGCCATGAATTCATGCAGCTGCTCAGCCCGGTCCGTGATCATCCACTGGAACAACGCGCAGCCGCCCTGGGGCCGCAAGTCGTGGCGTTCAAGCACATCAAACAGGCGCTGGCTGGCCGATTCGCAACGCAGCCGCTGTTGCGCATGGCCGGCGGTATCGCGCAGGCATACTTGCCCAAGCACCCGCGTCGGCCCGCTGACGGCCCACGGCCCCACCTGTTCGGCGAGCAGCTTGAGCAGCTTGCGCTCGGCCAGCACGAACCCCAGCCGCACTCCGGCCAGGCCGAAGAATTTGCCGAACGAGCGCAGCACGATCAGGCCGACTTGATGGGCCTGGCCCGCCAGGCTCAGTTGCGGGGTGATGTCCATGAAGGCTTCATCCACCACCAGCCAGCCGCCGCGTTGGGCCAGGCGAGCATGCCAGTCCAGCAGGCGTTGCGGCGTCAGGCTCAGGCCGGTGGGGTTGTTGGGGTTGACCACCACCAGCACGTCGAGGCTGTCGAGGAAGAAGTCGACTTCCTGCTCCAGCACTTCGCGCACGATGTAGCCGGCGCGACGCCAGGCTTCAGCGTGTTCGGCGTAACACGGCGACAGCACACCGACCTTGCCGGCCCGGCGCAGGCGCGGCAATAACTGGATCGCGGCCTGGGAGCCGGCCACCGGCAATACATGGGGCGTGCCGTAATATTCACAGGCAGCCTGCTCCAGGCCGTCGTCGTTTTCAGGCAGGCGCGCCCAGGCCCGCAGAGGGATGTCCGGAATCGGGAACGGCCACGGCGCCAGGCCGCTGGACAGGTCCAGCCAGTCTGCTTCTGGAATGCCGTACTGCATCGCCGCCTTGCGCAAGCGGCCACCGTGCTCAAGCATAAAACTCAGCCCCCACACACAGGATCAGCAACCACAGCCACACGCCGCGTTGCACCAGTTGCCAGCCACGCTCGATGGAATCCGCATCCGCCGGCGGGCCTTCGCCCAGTGGCGGGCGCTGGTGCAGCTCGCCGTGATAAATCGCTGCACCGCCCAACTCCACGCCAAGGGCACCGGCACCCGCAGCCATCACCGGGCCGGCGTTGGGGCTGTCCCAGGTCGGGCCCTGGGTGCGCCAGCATTTGAGGGCCAGGCGGGTTTTGCCCAGCAGCGCGTAGGTCAACGCCACCAGGCGTGCGGGAATGTAGTTGAGCACGTCGTCAATCTTCGCCGCGGCCCAGCCAAAACGTTCAAAGCGCTCATTGCGATAGCCCCACATAGCGTCCAGGGTGTTGCTCAGACGATAGAGCACCACGCCGGGCACGCCAGCGACCACAAACCAGAACAGCGCAGCAAATATCGCATCGCTGCCGTTTTCCAGCACCGATTCGGTGGCCGCACGGGCAACTTCAGTGCGGTCCAGCTCGCTGGTCTGGCGACTGACCAGGTAGCTGACGCGTTTGCGTGCCTCGTCCAGTTCATCGCTGCGCAATGCTTGCGCTACCGGCAGCACGTGCTCGCCGAGGCTACGCATGCCGAGGGCGCAATACAATGCGAGGATTTCCAGGACCCAGCCGATGTAGGGCGCCCACGACAGCGCCGTGGCCAGCAGGGTCAGCGGCACCACCGCGATCACCCAGGCGGTGACGCCATGGCTGCGCCAGCCCCGACCGCCGGAGTTGAATCGTTGCTCGATGCGCCCGGCAAAATTGCCGAACGCCACCAGCGGATGCCAGCGCCTGGGCTCGCCCAGCAGCGCATCCAGCGCCACGGCAGCGACACTCAGCAAGGCCACACTCATTGACTCACTCCCCAAACATTCTCGTACAACATGTCACTCAGCGGCCGTGGTTCGGTCCAGCCTTCGAGCTGCAACATCGGTGCCGGGTAGAACTCGGCCACCGGGCCCAGGCACAACACGGCCAACGGCTTGGCACCGGGCGGCAGGCCCAGCAGATCGGCCAGAGCCTGGGGCTCGAACAGCGAGACCCAGCCCATGCCCAGCCCTTCGACACGAGCCGCCAGCCATAGATTCTGAATCGCGCAGGACAACGATGCCATGTCCATTTCCGGCAAGGTGCGGCGCCCGAAGATATGCCGCTCGCGGTCGTCCATCAAGGCAGCCACCAGCACTTCGGCGCAATCGTTGATGCCTTCGACCTTGAGCTTCATGAACTGGTCGGAGCGCTCGCCGAGAGCCTCGGCGGTGCGTACGCGTTCTTCTTCCACTAGCTGCTGGATCTGGCCGCGCAGGTTGCGGTCGCTGATGCGGATAAAACGCCAGGGCTGCATCAAGCCGACGCTCGGCGCCTGGTGCGCGGCTTGCAGCAGGCGATGGAGCAATTGCGGCGCCACGCTGCCACCGCTGAAGTGCCGCATGTCGCGGCGTTCGGCGATAGCGCGGTAGACGGCTTCGCGGTCGGCTTCCGGAAAGGCGTTGTCAGTCATGGCCTCATCGCGGGCAAGCCCGCTCCCACAGTAGATTGCGTTTCAACTCGGTCAACTGTGGGAGCGGGCTTGCCTGCGATGGCGGTCTCAAGGCTTGGCGCAAACAAGGCAGCCACCGCCATCGGGTTGGACGGGAAATAAAAGTGCACGTAGGAAGCCGTCATCCGGCCCTGACGATAAACCGCCTCGGCACCGCGCCCGCCATTCGGGCTCAGGCCCCGGGCAATCGGCTGCCACTCGGTGCTGGTCAGCGAGTGATGGTAGGTGTGACCGCGCAAGAGGCCTTCGGGCAGTTCGACGTTTTGCAGGGCCAGTGCCGCCAGACGCTTTTGCATCACGGCGTCGCCCTGGAGCAGGCCGACCAGTTCGGCACGGGTGCCGTCGACATCAGTGAGCGAGTCCAGCAGATAGAGCATGCCGCCGCATTCGGCCAGCAGTGGCTTGCCAGCAGCGTGGTGGGCGCGGATGGCGTCGAGCATCGCGGTATTTTCCGACAGCGCCTGGTGATGCAATTCCGGATAACCGCCGGGCAGGTAGAGGCTGTCAGCTTCGGGCAATGCACGGTCACGAATCGGCGAAAAGAAGCGCAGCTCGGCGCCCATCGCTCGCAACAGGTCGAGGCTGGCGCCGTAGGTAAACGCGAAGGCTTCGTCGCGGGCCACGGCGATGCGCACGCCGGCCAGCAACGGTTGGGCCTCGATTACCTCGGGCGCAGCGAATTCCACCGGCGGTGGCAGCGCTACCTCACAGCTGCTGCCCAGGGCCTGGGCGGCGGCGTCGAGGCGCAGGTCGAGGTCGTTCAATTCGCTGGCCTGCACCAGGCCAAGGTGGCGGCTGGGCAATTCGATCCCGGTTTCCCGGGACAGTGCGCCGTACCAACGCAGGCCTTCGGTCAGGCTGCCTTCAAGCAGTTGCGCATGGCGCAGCGTGCCGACGCGGTTGGCCAGCACGCCGGCAAACGGCAGGTCCGCCTGGTAACGCGCCAAGCCCAATGCCAGGGCACCGAACGTCTGGGCCATGGCCGTGCCATCGATGACCGCCAGTACCGGCACGCCAAAATGCCGCGCCAGGTCGGCGCTGGACGGCGTGCCGTCGAACAGGCCCATCACGCCTTCGATCAGGATCAGGTCGGCTTCCCCCGCCGCTTCCCACAGCAATCGGCGACTTTCCTGCTCGCCGACCATCCACATGTCCAATTGATAGACCGGCGCACCACTGGCGCGCTCGTGGATCATCGGGTCGAGAAAGTCCGGGCCGCATTTGAACACTCGCACCTTGCGCCCCAGGTTGCGGTGCAAACGGGCGAGCGCGGCGGTGACGGTGGTTTTGCCCTGGCCGGACGCCGGTGCGGCGATCAGCACAGCAGGACAGTGACGGGGCTGATTCAAAGTTCGATGCCTTTCTGCGCCTTGATACCCGCCTGGAACGCATGCTTGAGCATGCCCATTTCAGTTACGGTGTCGGCCATTTCGATCAATTCGGGTTTCGCGCCACGGCCGGTAACCAGCACGTGTTGCATCGGCGGGCGGGCCTGCAGGTCGCTGAGTACCTGGTCCAGGTCGAGGTAGCCGTGCTTGAGGGCGATGTTCAGTTCATCCAGCACCACCAGGCCGATGGCCGGGTTCTGCAGCATTTCCCGGGAGACCACCCAGGCGGCTTCGGCGGCCACGATGTCGCGGGCGCGGTCCTGGGTTTCCCAGGTAAAACCTTCGCCCATCACGTGGAAGCGCACCTGCTCGGGGAAACGGCGGAAGAACAGTTCTTCGCCAGTGCTGTTGCGGCCCTTGATGAACTGCACCACGCCACACTGCATGCCGTGGCCCATGGCCCGGGCCAGCATGCCAAAGGCCGAGCTGCTCTTACCTTTGCCATTGCCGGTAAGCACCAGCAGCAACCCGCACTCGTTCGGTGAATTGGCAATGCGCTCGTCAATCACGGCTTTTTTGCGCAGCATGCGCGCCAGGTGGCGTTCGTCACGATCGGGGGATTCAGTCATGGCAGCTCTCCGTTGGGGCTGGACAAAAACGGCGGGCAGGAAAAAGACACATACAGACAGCCAAGCATCGCCCACCGTGATGCTGTTGGATGGATCAGGCCGGTCTCCGGGCTCATGAGTGGCATTGGATGCCGAAGGTGCGCCTTCCCATATCGCGGGCGATACAGTGGCTTAAGGCACCGTCTTGACTCATTTACCGTTGCGGGGGCAGCGCCGGGATCGTGGCAGCACTGTAGAAAAATGCGCTCACTCACCGGCTTCCCTGTTTCACTCAGTCGGCGCGTACGCCACAGAGCACCTGAAACAAGCCGCGAAGGTTAGTGGGTTGGGGGTGGAGCGTCAATTAAAGCCGGACATGCGCGTGAACCATCGGGCCGCTGCGTGCCTCTACCGCTACAGGTATTAAGGAGAAAACCATGCACAAGACCCGACTTGCCCTACTGATCATGCTCGCCGGCACCCTCGCCGCCTGCGGCGAAAGCTCTACCCTGCAAGTGTCCGACGGCACCGGGCCCTCGCCCAAACTGCCGGAACCGAATAAAACCCTGATCCCCACGGTGAATATCGCCCCGGCCATCGGCTGGCCCGAAGGCACCAAGCCAACGGCGGCGGCAGGCACTCAAGTAGCGGCGTTTGCCGAAGGCCTGGACCATCCGCGCTGGCTGTATGTGCTGCCCAATGGCGATGTGCTGGTGGCAGAAACCAATGCGCCACCCAAGCCGGACGATTCCAAGGGTATTCGTGGCTGGGTGATGGAGAAAGTCATGGGCCGCGCCGGGGCCGCCGTGCCGAGCCCCAACCGCATCACCCTGCTGCGGGACGCCGACCACGACGGCATAGCCGAAACCCGCACGGTGTTCCTGGAGAACCTGAACTCGCCGTTCGGCATGACACTGGTGGGCAGCGACCTGTATGTGGCCGATTCGGACAAGCTGCTGCGCTTCCCCTATCAGCCAGGCGAAACCTCGATCAAGGAAGCCGGCACCACGGTGACCGACTTGCCGGGCGGCAGCATCAACCATCACTGGACCAAGAACGTGGTCGCCAGCCAGGACGGCAGCAAGTTGTACGTCAGCGTGGGCTCCAACAGCAACGTCGCGGAAAACGGCCTGGAAGCCGAACAAGGCCGCGCCGCGATCTGGGAAGTGGACCGTGCTACCGGCCAGCACCGCATCTTCGCCTCCGGCCTGCGCAACCCCAACGGCATGGCTTGGGAACCGCAAAGCGGCAAGCTGTGGACGGCGGTCAATGAGCGCGATGAAATCGGCAGCGACCTGGTGCCGGACTACATCACCTCGGTCAAGGATGGCGCGTTCTATGGCTGGCCCTTCAGTTATTACGGCCAGCACGTGGATGTGCGGGTGAGTCCGCAGAACCCGGAACTGGTAGCCAAGGCGATTGCCCCGGACTACGCGGTAGGCCCGCACACAGCCTCCTTGGGACTGACCTTTGCCGAGGGCAGCAAGCTACCGGCGCAATTCAGCAATGGCGCGTTTATCGGCCAGCATGGTTCGTGGAACCGCAAGCCACACAGTGGCTACAAGGTGATCTTCGTGCCGTTTGAAGGCGGCAAACCCAAAGGCCAGCCGGTGGATGTGCTGACCGGGTTCCTCGACAGCGACGAGAAAGCCATGGGCCGCCCGGTCGGCGTGGTGATCGACAAGCAGGGGGATTTGCTGGTGGCGGATGACGTGGGGAACAAGGTGTGGCGAGTGTCGGCGGCTAAATAGCCAGCTTCGCAAACACCGCAAAACAAATGTGGGAGCGGGCTTGCTCGCGAATGCAGTGTGTCAGTCAGCTTGTTGTCGACTGATCCACCGCATTCGCGAGCAAGCCCGCTCCCACATTTGGTTTCGTGTTTTCCTAGGGGTTTCGTGCCAGGTGCTCGGCTGGCAACACACGCTTGGCGCTCAGGTAGGCGTTTTGCCAATAGGCTTTGGACAGCGTGTCCAGCTTCACCGTACCGCCGGTTTGCGGCGCATGCACAAAGCGCCCTTCTCCCACGTAGATCCCGGCGTGGCTGACCTGCGAGCCGCCACCCGTGGCGAAGAAGATCAGGTCACCGGTCTGCAGGTTGTTTTCGCTCACGTCCTGGGCGCGCATCACGATCAGCTCGCGAGTGGTACGTGGCAAGGAGATGCCCGCCGCGTCACGGTAGACGAAACCGATCAAGCCACTGCAATCAAACCCCGAGTCCGGCGTATTGCCGCCCCAGCGATAAGGCGTGCCGACCAGGCCCAGCGCACGAAAAAGCACGTCTTCGGCCGCAGGCGAGAAACTTTGGGTGGCATAGGTGTTGAACACCGGCTTGGGCTTGACGGCCACGGGAGCAGGCGGTGGACGGCTTGCGCAGGCGCTGAGCAGCGCGGCGCAAACGAGAAGAATTAGGCGGGCCGAGGTCGACATGGGCAGAACAATCCTGATCTGGATGCGGCTTTCGCTGCCGAACGTTGAAAAACAGAACGCGCAAGCAAAGCTCGCGCGATCAATTTACAACAATGTCCAGGGATTCTAGTGCTTACACGTCAAACTTCAAGTATCACTTTAACTTTACTTGCTGGCGGTAACGGTAGTCGGGGCCATCGCCAGGGCGCGCTTGGCTTCGATGAAGGTTTTGCTCCAGTAGCTATCACCCAGGTTGTCGACTCGCACACCACCGCTGCGGCGGCTGCTGGAGTGGATAAACTGGTTGTCGCCCAGGTAGATACCGGCGTGGCTGACACGACCACGGCCAGCCGTACTAAAGAAAAGCAGATCACCGGGCTTGAGGTTGTTCCGCGCGACCAACGGTGCATCCACGTTGATCATTTCGCGGGTGGAACGCGGCAGATTCATGCCGGCTTCCTCGCGGAACAGGTAGCCGATGAAACCGCTGCAGTCGAAACCGGCTTCAGAGGTACCGCCGAAACGGTAACGGGTACCGATCAGGGACATGCCGCGTTCGAGAATGCTGTCGGCCAGAACGGGAAGCTGGTAAGGCTTGGCGCCGGCGAAGTCGGCGAGTTCTTTTTCAGTTGCGATCTCTTCCTGATAAACAGTGGAAGACTGCGACGCAACGAATTTTGCCTGGGACTGCTGTACTGGTTTTTGCTGCTCAGCCACGTTTTGAGTGTGGGTGGCGCAACCAAACAACAGGGTAACGAGTGCGAGAGGCACGAGGGGTGCGAAGCGATTTAGCATGGGCACGACCGTGGCTGATGTGTAAAGAAGCCGAGACTATGCCTTCTATCACATCGATTTGCAAATTCAATCGTGATCTATGTGACTTCTTGTTTGGACTATGACATCTAAGCCCTTAACACCCTATGCCAGCCATTTGCGTGGCCAAAACGGCCCAAACGCAGGTTTTCTGGCGCCTGTAATTTGCCGAAAGCCCCGGTTTTAAAGGGCTGGCTACCAGCCCAGGGTTTCTTTGAGGAAGGGAATAGTCAGCTTGCGCTGGGCTTGCAAGGAAGCCTGGTCGAGCTGTTCGAGCAAGTCGAACAGTGCGCTCATGCTGCGTGTACCGCGAGTGAGAATAAAATGCCCGACTTCATCGGTCAGGTGCAACCCGCGGCGCGAAGCACGCAGTTGCAGGGCCCGCAGTTTGTCTTCGTCGGACAACGGGCGCATCTGGAAAATCAGCGCCAGGGTCAGCCGCGACTTCAAGTCCGCCAGCTTCACCGGCAGCTCACGTGGCGAGGTGGAGGCGGCAATCAACAAGCGCCGGCCGCTGTCACGCAAGCGGTTGAACAGATGGAACAGTGCCTCTTCCCAATCTGCCCGCCCCGCCACTGCCTGCAAATCGTCCAGGCAGACCAGTTCGTATTGTTCAAGGTTGTCGAGGATCTCGATACCGCGGTCCAGCAGCTCCGCCAGCGGCAGGTACACCGCCGGTTCACCCATCTGTTCGAAGCGCAGGCAAGCGGCCTGTAACAAGTGGGTACGCCCCACGCCGTGCTTGCCCCAGAGGTAGATCAAGCTTTCGGTCCACCCGGCGTCGGCTTCGCAGAGCCGCTCGACATAGCCGAGTGCAGCGGCATTGGCGCCTGGGTAGTAATTGATAAAGGTGGCGTCGTCACGCAGACGCACACCTAGGGGCAGCTGAATCGGTTTCATGCTGACTGAACGGTTCCAATCGAACCGTTAGTGACCTCTGTGTAAAGTTTGCAAAGTTTATACCCGTGACGCCGGGCGCACAATGCAGCAGACCACAAGCAAAATCAAAGGTTTGCGTTAACTTGCTGGATTTGGTGAGGAATGTTTGACGCAATGGCGAAACGCCAGAGCCGATAAATGACAAACCCGGCCTTGAGCCGGGTTTGTGATGCTGCGGTTATAACTCCGGTTCGTCGGTTCCGGCGTACATGTCCGAGTCCTTGTACAAGTCGTGCACATGGCGCACCAGCACCATGATCACCGCCGCCACCGGCAGCGCCAGCAGGATGCCGGTAAAGCCGAACAGCTCGCCGCCCGCCAGGATCGCAAAGATCACCGCCACCGGGTGCAGGCCGATCCGGTCGCCCACCAGCAATGGCGTCAGCACCATGCCTTCCAGGGCCTGGCCGACCATGAACACCGCGACAATCCCGAGCATCGGGTACAGGTCGCCGTGGAACTGGAACAACCCGGCCACCAGCGCCGCACCGATACCAATCACGAAGCCCATATAAGGCACGATGGCTGCCAGGCCGGCGATCAGGCCGATCAACAGCCCCAGTTCCAGGCCGATCGCCATCAACCCCGCCGCGTAGATGATCCCCAGCGCCAGCATCACCAGCAACTGGCCACGGACGAAGGCGCCGAGCACCTCATGACACTCCTCGGCCAGGGAGACAATGCGCTCCTCACGGTCGCGCGGCAGCAGGCCGCGGATCTTGGCCATCATGATGTCCCAGTCCCGCAGCAGGTAGAACGCCACGACCGGGATCAGCACCAGGTTGGTCAGCCAGCCAATCAGCGCCAGGCTCGACGCCGTCGCCTGGCTCAGCACCACGCCGACAATGTCGGTGGTCTGGCCCATGTGCTCGCTGATGGCCGCCTTGACCTTGTCGAACTTCCAGAAGCCGTCTGCCAGCCCCAGCTTGGCCTGCGCCCACGGCATGGCCGTGTGTTGCAGCCAGTCGAGCATCTGCGGCGCCAGCTCATAGAGCTTGAACAGCTGCTTGGCCAACATCGGCACCAGCACCAGGACCAGCGCCGTGATGATCAAGGTGAACAACGCAAACACCGCCACCACGCCCCAGGTACGTGACAGGCCGATCTTTTCCAGGCGATCCACCACCGGATCGAACAGGTAGGCCAGCAGTAACGCGACCAGGAACGGCGTCAGGATCGAATGCAGCAGGAACACAAAAACGCACAGCAGGACAATCCCGCCAAGCCACACCCAACGACGCGTATCCGCCATAAACCACTCCCTCTGTTATTTGCTTCCTGCTTCTATATAAGAAGGAAGAACACTTACCAATGAAAACGTAGCTGCGGCGTCGGCTCGACCGGTGCCGGTTGCGCGCCTTCTACCACCGGCTGCGGAGCCGGAGATTCACCTGCCGGGATTTCCTGCAACTTGGCCAGGCTCAACTGGGTGCGCAGCTGCTCGGCGCTGCCATTCACCCGATAAACGATGCGAGTGCCGTCCACGCGCACTGGCTGGGCACCGAACGGTTCCAGCAGATGGCCGAGGGCGGCGTAATGCTCGAGATTCATGCCCTGCACTTCCAGCAACTGATCACTGGTGGCAGCGCCGGCCTTGACCGCAAAGCGTGGTGCCAGGCGTTCGCTGACGGCCAGCAGCACGGCGTCAGCCAATGCGGCAGTATCAGTACCGGTGGCGGTGCCCTGCTCGCTTTTATCCCCCAGCCACAGGCGCCATTTGGCCGACCATTGGCCGCCATCTTCGCGAGCATGCACCGCCAGCAAGGCATCGGCCCCATAACGCTCGGACGCGGCGCGCAGCGGTGTGGCGTCAGGGCTTTCAAGATTCGGGGCGGTGGCGACGATCTGTTCGTCCAGGTCACCCAATGGCAGACGCAGCGGCAAACCACGGTGCTGGGCCGCGCGGCGCAGCGGCTGGGCGACGGCCTGGCCATCACCGACCAGGCTGCTGCCTTCCACGGAGTCGTTCAGCCACCAACCGAGGATCGATGGCCGATTGCTGCCCCACAGCGCCAGGCCCGCGCCACGCAACGCGCGGTCGGTGCTGACCGGGTCGAAATCCACCTGCAGGCTTTCCGGCGGGCCGGCGTCGTAGCCATACTGACTGATGATTTGTTGCGGGTCTTTGCGGATCGCCGCCAGGCCCGGGCCATCGGCGGCCTTGGCGTCGCCGGTCAGGCGGATCACCAGGGTTTGCAGGGCACGCTGGGTCGCCTGGTCGCGCTCCTGGGGAGACTGACTGCTGACCGGCTCCAGCACTTGATAGAGACCATTGAGGGTTTCGGCATGACTCGCCAGGCTGACCAACGACAAGCAGCCCACAAAAAAATATTTACTCAGACCCATGAAAGAAGATTCCCGAACGGCAAATAAGCGGTTGGAACAGACCGCGTGAACACTGTTGAGCAAGGCTGTGACCACAGCGACCGGCAAAACATTCACAGGGTCTCGGCAAGTTTTTGTACTGTCATAACGATAGCGAGTTAAAGGCTATACCTTAATAGGGCCTGTGACCGACTCGATTAGCGATTTTTTTAACAGCTATTGCCCCTGCCCGTCGGCCCGAGGATGGCCGCTGCCCCTCAAGCCTGATAAAATCGCGCGCCTTCGCAGACCGTCAATGGCAGGCCGTGCTGAAACTTCAGGTTTCGGTACACCCGCCGCATTCGGTCGTTACCCCTGAATCCCCCCTAAAGGCCTGGATCATGAGCAAGCAACCCTCCCTGAGCTACAAGGACGCCGGTGTAGACATCGACGCCGGTGAAGCATTGGTCGAACGCATCAAGAGCGTCGCCAAGCGCACTGCGCGCCCCGAAGTCATGGGCGGCCTGGGCGGTTTTGGCGCCCTCTGCGAGATCCCGGCCGGCTACAAGCAGCCTGTATTGGTCTCCGGCACCGACGGTGTGGGCACCAAGCTGCGCCTGGCGCTGAACCTGAACAAGCACGACAGCATCGGCATCGACCTGGTTGCCATGTGCGTGAACGACCTGGTGGTGTGCGGCGCCGAGCCGCTGTTCTTCCTTGACTACTACGCCACCGGCAAGCTCAACGTCGAGACCGCTACCCAGGTGGTCACCGGCATTGGCGCTGGCTGCGAACTGTCCGGCTGCTCCCTGGTCGGCGGCGAAACCGCTGAAATGCCAGGCATGTACGAAGGCGAAGACTACGACCTGGCCGGTTTCTGCGTCGGCGTTGTCGAAAAATCCGAAATCATCGACGGTTCCAAGGTGGCTGCCGGTGACGCCCTGCTGGCCCTACCATCGTCCGGCCCGCACTCCAACGGCTACTCGCTGATCCGCAAGATCATCGAAGTGTCCGGCGCCGACATCGAAACCATCCAGCTCGACGGCAAGCCCTTGACCGACCTGCTGATGGCCCCGACCCGCATTTACGTGAAGCCGTTGCTCAAGCTGATCAAGGACACCGGCGCGGTCAAGGCCATGGCCCACATCACCGGTGGCGGCCTGCTGGACAACATCCCGCGCGTACTGCCTAAAGGCGCCCAGGCGATTGTCGACGTGGCCAGCTGGCAGCGCCCGGCAGTCTTCGACTGGCTGCAAGAGAAAGGCAACGTCAACGAAACCGAGATGCACCGCGTGCTGAACTGCGGCGTGGGCATGGTCATCTGCGTGGCTCAAGAGCACGTTGAAAGCGCGCTGAACGTATTGCGTGAAGCCGGCGAACAGCCTTGGGTCATCGGCCAGATCGCTACCGCCCCTGAAGGCGCGGCTCAGGTTGAACTGAAGAACCTTAAGGCGCACTGATGCCTGCAACCTGTGATGTCGTGGTGCTGCTCTCCGGCACCGGCAGTAACTTGCAGGCCCTGATCGACAGCACGCGCGCCGGCGACAGCCCGGTGCGCATCGCTGCGGTGATTTCCAACCGCAGCGACGCCTACGGCCTGCAACGCGCCAGGGACGCAGGTATCGACACCCGCTCCCTGGATCACAAGGCTTTTGAAGGCCGCGAGGCCTTCGACAGCGCCTTGATCGAACTGATCGACGCCTTCAACCCCAAACTCGTGGTACTGGCCGGCTTCATGCGCATTCTCAGCGCTGACTTCGTGCGTCACTACAACGGGCGTCTGCTGAATATCCACCCGTCCCTGCTGCCAAAATACAAAGGGTTACACACCCACCAGCGTGCCCTGGAGGCCGGCGACACCGAGCACGGCTGCAGCGTGCACTTTGTCACCGAGGAACTCGATGGCGGGCCTCTGGTCGTACAGGCAGTAGTTCCGGTAGAGTCTGCGGACTCTGCGCAGACGCTTGCGCAACGGGTTCACGCCCAGGAACACAGGATTTACCCGCTGGCTGTTCGCTGGTTCGCTGAGGGACGGTTGATTCTTGGCGACCACGGTGCATTATTGGACGGTCAGTTACTTGCGGCCAGCGGCCACTTGATTCGAACCTAGGAGACTTTATGCGTCGCGCCCTGCTCTTCGCTTTTGCGCTGTTCGCCTTGCCTGCCGTGCAAGCGGCAGACCTTCACCCTTTCTCCGCCAGCTACACCGCCGACTGGAAACAGTTGCCCATGAGTGGTTCGGCAGAACGCAGCCTGACCAAGAATGACAACGGCAGCTGGACCTTGAATTTCAAGGCTTCCATGATGATCGCCAGCCTGACTGAAACCAGCGTGATCCGCTTCGACAAAGACGCCCTGCAACCGGTGAGCTACACCTTCGAACGCGGTGGCCTGGGCAAGACGAAGAAGATCAACCTCGACTTCGATCAGACGGCCAAGAAAGTCACCGGCTTTGAAAACAAGGACCCGGTCAACGTGGCCCTTCAAAGCGGCATGCTCGACAAGTCGACCTACCAGTTGGCATTGCAGCGCGATGTGGCAGCCGGCAAGAAAAGCATGAGCTACAACGTCGTCGAAGGCACTGATGTCGATACCTACGACTTCCGCGTGATCGGCCCGGAAAAGGTCCAGACCAAAGCCGGCTCCATCGATGCGATCAAGGTCGAGCGCGTGCGTGACCCGACTCAAAGCAAGCGCATTACCCAAATGTGGTTTGCCAAGGACTGGGGCGGCATCCTGGTTGCCCTGCGCCAGGTCGAGACTGACGGCAAGGAATACAACATCATGCTGCAAGACGGTACCGTTGACGGCAAGGCTGTCAAAGGCAGCTGATCCTCTGCGCAATGAAAGAGCCTCGCGTACGCGGGGCTTTTTTTCGCCTGTCGCCTGACGCCAACATGAAACTTTTGTCATAAAACTCAGCGCCCTGCGACGCAATGTCGCGGTTTCCGTGGGCTCGCGGGATTACTCCAGTTTCTGTAAAGGTGTGTTGCAATTCCTGGTTATTTACTTAGCAAGCTAACAAATCATATAACAAAGGCCTGCGACGCCTTGCCGCAGATCAACCAGAGATTGGAGCAAGCAGATGACTGTAAAAGTAACTGAACGCGACGATGAACATATGTCCCATGAAGCAGTAGCCCACGGGATTCACATCTGGGATGTACACCAGCAAGACCTGCTGGTCGGCATGTTTCACGACGAGGCCGAAGCTCATAATTATAAAAACGAGCTCGAGACCCTTGAGATGAAACGCCAGGCGCAAAGCTCCTGAAACTCTGAAATCCTGTAGATAACCAGCCCCACGCAGCTGGAGTGTCTATAAACACAAACCCCGCCTTTTGAGCGGGGTTTGTGTTTATTTGGGTTTGGGTTTGGGATTTTGGGGGCGCTTCGCGCCCCAGCGGGAGCAAGCTCCCTCGCCACAGCGAGCTGCCTCGCCACAACAAGCTCACTCACCACAATAAGCTCCCTTGCCACAATGGAGTTTCTAACGCATTACCACATCAGGTCATCAGGGATCTGGTAGGCGGCGTACGGATCATCCTCATCCGGCACCTGGCTTTCGGTCAGGACGTTCATCTGGACGATGCGCTCTGGCGCCCGCTCCTGGATCTTCAGCGCGGCTTCGCGCGGGATCACCTCGTAACCGCCACCGTGATGCACGATCGCCAGGGAGCCGTTGCTCAGCTTGTTACGCATCAGCGTGTTGACCGACAGGCGCTTGACCTTCTTGTCATCCACGAAGTTGTAGTAGTCCTCGGTGGTCAGCTTGGGCAGGCGCGAGGTTTCGATCAATTGCTTGACCTGCGCAACGCGGGCCTTAGCCTCGGCTTTTTCCTGCTGCTGACGGTTCAGCTCCTGGTCGCGCTTGACCTTTTCGGCATGCGCCTGGATGGCCAGGCGCGCCTGGCTGTCGTCCGCTTCGGCCTGGCCTTTATGCACCAGGCGCTGCTGTTTCTGTTTCTCTTTGCCGACCTGCTTGGCCTGCTTTTGGTTGACCAGACCTGCTTTGAGCAACTGGTCGCGAAGGGAAATGCTCATGGTGCTTACTCACTTGGGCAACGGCTCAGCCGCAGCTGGACAGATTTTTTTCCTGGCGTTTGGCTTCGCCCCACAGGGCGTCCAACTCTTCGAGGGTGCAATCTTCTATGGGACGGTGGGTCTCGCGCAATGCCTGTTCGATAAATCGGAAACGTCGTTCGAATTTAGCGTTGGCTAAACGCAAGGCTGCTTCCGGGTCGACCTGGAGGTGACGGGCCAGGTTGACCGCCGCAAACAGCAGGTCACCTACTTCATCGGCGATGGCTGCCGGGTCGTTATCGGCCATGGCTTCGAGCACTTCATCCAGCTCTTCGCGCACGTTATCCACCACGGGCAACGCGGCCGGCCAGTCGAAACCCACCTGCCCGGCACGCTTTTGCAATTTGGCGGCGCGGGAAAGCGCCGGCAAGGCCGTGGGCACATCATCCAGCAGGGATAACTGCTGTGGGACGTCGGACTTTTCCGCACGCTCCTCGGCCTTTATTTCTTCCCAACGCTGCTTGACCTGCTCTTCGCTCAGCTGCGGAATATCCAGCGGCGCGTACAAGTCTCCCGTGGGAAACACATGCGGGTGACGGCGAATCAACTTGCGGGTAATGCTGTCGATCACCCCAGCGAATTCGAAGCGCCCTTCTTCCCGCGCCAGCTGGCTGTAATACACCACCTGGAACAACAGGTCGCCCAGCTCACCTTGCAGGTGATCAAAATCCCCGCGCTCGATCGCATCGGCGACTTCGTAGGCTTCTTCCAGGGTGTGGGGGACGATGGTGGCGTAGGTTTGCTTGATGTCCCACGGGCAACCGTATTGCGGGTCGCGCAGGCGGTTCATCAGGTGCAGCAGGTCTTCAAGTGAATACATCAGTCTCTTTCCGCAGAAGTGGGAACGCTGAGGATCAAATGTGGGAGCGGGCTTGCTCGCGAAGGCGTCGTGTCAGTTGCCTGATATTTGACAGACACATCGCCTTCGCGAGCAAGCCCGCTCCCACAGTTCAGTCCGCGCTCATCCAGCTACTCATGGCGTGCGATTACGCCGGGTCTCAATAATGTTCGGCAACTGGGAAATACGCCCCAGTAACCGACCCAACGCGTCCAGCCCCGGAATCTCGATGGTCAGGGACATCAGCGCCGTGTTGTCCTCTTTGTTCGAGCGGGTGTTGACCGCCAGCACGTTGATCCGCTCATTGAGCAGCACCTGCGACACATCACGCAGCAGCCCGGAACGGTCGTAGGCACGAATGATGATGTCCACCGGATAGGTCAACACCGGCACCGGGCCCCAACTGACCTGGATGATCCGCTCCGGCTCGCGCCCGCCCAGTTGCAACACCGAGGCACAGTCCTGGCGGTGAATGCTCACCCCGCGGCCCTGAGTGATGTAACCGACGATGGCGTCGCCCGGCAATGGCTGGCAGCAGCCGGCCATTTGCGTCATCAGGTTGCCGACGCCCTGGATCTGGATATCGCCGCGCTTGCCCGGCTTGTAGCCGGTGGCCTTGCGTGGAATCAGTTCCAGCTGCTCGCTGCCCCGCTCCGGCTCAACCAGTTGCTGGGCCAGGTTGACCAACTGCGCCAGGCGCAGATCGCCGGCACCGAGGGCGGCGAACATGTCTTCGGCGATCTTCATGTTGGCCTTTTCGGCCAGCTTGTCGAAGTCCACCTGCGGCAGGCCCAGGCGTGCCAATTCGCGCTCGAGCAAGGTCTTGCCGGCGGCGACGTTCTGGTCGCGCGCCTGCAATTTGAACCAGTGGACGATCTTCGCCCGCGCCCTGGACGTGGTGATGTAGCCCAGGTTCGGGTTCAGCCAGTCGCGGCTCGGCGTACCGTGCTTGCTGGTAATGATCTCGACCTGTTCACCGGTCTGCAGGCTGTAGTTGAGCGGCACGATGCGCCCGTTGATCTTGGCGCCACGGCAGTTGTGGCCGATCTCGGTGTGCACCCGGTACGCAAAATCCAGCGGTGTGGCGCCCTTGGGCAGGTCGATCGCGTGGCCGTCGGGGGTGAAGATGTAGACCCGGTCAGGTTCGATATCTACCCGCAGCTGGTCGGCCAAACCGCCGATGTCGCCCAGCTCTTCGTGCCACTCCAGCACCTGGCGCAACCAGGAGATTTTCTCTTCGTACTGGTTCGACCCGGCCTTGACGTCGGTGCCCTTGTAGCGCCAGTGAGCGCATACGCCCAGCTCCGCCTCTTCGTGCATCGCGTGGGTGCGGATCTGTACTTCCAGCACCTTGCCCTCGGGGCCGATCACTGCCGTGTGCAATGAGCGGTAACCGTTTTCCTTGGGGTTGGCGATGTAGTCGTCGAATTCCTTGGGGATGTGCCGCCACAGCGTGTGCACGATACCCAGCGCGGTGTAGCAGTCGCGCATTTCCGGCACCAGCACACGCACGGCGCGCACGTCGTAGATCTGGCTGAAGGCCAGGCCCTTGCGCTGCATTTTGCGCCAGATGGAATAGATGTGTTTGGCCCGGCCGCTGATGTCGGCTTCAACGCCGGTGGCCTGCAATTCCGTGCGTAACTGGCTCATCACGTCGGCGATAAAGCGCTCACGGTCCAGCCGCCGCTCATGGAGCAGCGTGGCAATCTGTTTGTATTGATCGGGTTCGAGGTAACGGAAGGACAAGTCCTCCAGTTCCCACTTGATATGGCCGATGCCCAGGCGGTGGGCGAGCGGCGCGTAGATGTCGAACACCTCGCGGGCGACGCGGTTGCGCTTTTCGTCGTCGGCGGTTTTCACCGCCCGAATCGCGCAGGTACGCTCGGCCAGCTTGATCAAGGCGACGCGCACGTCGTCGACCATCGCCACCAGCATCTTGCGCAGGTTTTCCACCTGGCCCTGGGTGCCCAGCACCATCGACTGGCGCGGGCTGAGGCTGGCACTGATCGCCGCCATGCGCAGCACGCCGTCGATCAGCTTGGCCACCACGGTGCCGAAACGCTGGCTGATGGTGGGCAGCTGAATGTGCCCTTCGCGCACGCCGCGATACAGCACCGCCGCGATCAGCGAATCCTGATCGAGCTTGAGATCGGCGAGGATCTCGGCGATTTCCAACCCGGTGCGAAAGCTTGAAGTGCCTTCGGCCCACAGGTTCTTCGCCGCATTGTCTTGCTGTTCAGACTCACGAGCGAACTCGCAGGCTGCTTTCAAGGCTTCACGGTCCAGTGCCGGGTCGACACTGATGGCATGATCCAGCCATGCCTCGAGATTGATACTGCCGTCGGTGTTGATCGGCTGGTGTGCTCTCACCTGTACCATCTTGCTTACCTTCCCTACGACGCACCTTTTAGTGCGTCAAAATCATCGCTGACCTGCTTTACAAAAAAAGCTTGTGCACGCTCCCTGGCAGGTCACAGGCCCAGGAGATGCAGGCCAGTCGGATTAAACGGGCATCCTAGCCCGCTTCAAATAACGCCATGGCCTCGACATGGGCCGTCTGGGGAAACATGTCGAGGATCCCGGCACGTTTTAGCCGGTAGCCTTGCTTGACCAACTCGACCGTGTCCCGCGCCAGCGTTGCCGGATTGCAGGACACATACACCAGGCGATCAGCCCCCAGGGTAGCGAGCTTGCGCACAACCTCCAGGGCACCATCGCGGGGTGGGTCCAAGAGTACCGCAGAAAAGCCCTGTTTGGCCCATTCCGCGTCGGTCAAAGGCTGGGACAAATCGGCCTGAAAAAACTGAACATTATGCAAATTATTGCTGACGGCATTCTGTGCCGCCCGGTCCACCATGGCCTGCACCCCTTCCACCGCCACCACTTCCCGCACTTGGCGGGCCAGCGGCAAGGCGAAGTTGCCCAAGCCACAAAACAAATCCAGCACCCGCTCGTCGGGCTTCGGCGCCAGCCAATCCAGCGCCTGGGCGACCATCGCCTGGTTGACCCCGGCGTTGACCTGCACAAAGTCTCCCGGGCGGTACGCCAACTGCAAATCCCACGGTTCCAGACGATAGCCCAAGGCCTGGTCTGGTTCGACCGGTTGCGGCTGGCCCTCGCCATGCAGCCACAGTTGGGCTTCATGGAACGTGCAAAATTCCTGCAGGATCGTCAGGTCCGCTTCGGACAAGGGCGCCATGTGTCGCAACAACACGGCAATCGACGAACCACTGAATAATTCCACATGCCCCAACGCCTGAGGCTTGCTCAAGCGCCGCAGCATGTTGGGCAAACGCTGCATGATCGGTTGCAAGGCCTGTACCAGCACCGGGCAATCGTCAATGGCGACGATGTCCTGGCTGGCCACGGCACGAAAGCCGACCTCGAGTTTCTTCGCCTTGGCATCCCAGCGCACGGCCACGCGGGCGCGGCGACGATAGCCGAATTCCGGCCCGCTCAAAGGCGCGGCCCACTCCTGGGGTTTGACACCTGCCACACGGGATAATTGCTCGGCGAGCATGCGCTGTTTCAGGGCGAGTTGTTCGTCATGGGGCAAGTGTTGCAGGCTGCAACCGCCGCAACGGCCGGCGTGCACACAGGGTGCCGGACGGCGCAGTTCGCTGGCGGTAAATACGCGCTCGGTGCGCGCCTCGACCACTTTGCCGTGGGCGCCCAACACCCGCGCTTCCACCTCTTCACCGGCCAGCGCACCCACGACAAACCAGGTGCGGCCTTCAAAGAACACAATGCCACGGCCGTCGTTGGCCAGGCGCTCGATGGTCAGGCGCTGCTTCTTGCCTACGGGAATCTGTGGGGCCCGGCTGCCGCCCGTCGGTTGGAAGCGCAGGCCTCTCTCGTGCTTGGCCATCAGTTGGGCGCGTCGAAAATGCCGGTCGACAGGTAACGGTCGCCACGGTCACAGATGATCGCGACGATCACCGCGTTTTCCAACTCCTGGGACAAGCGCAACATCCCGGCCACCGCGCCACCGGACGATACGCCGCAGAAGATGCCTTCTTCACGGGCCAGGCGGCGGGTGGTGTCTTCAGCTTCACGCTGAGCCATGTCGATGATGCGATCGACGCGAGCCGCGTTGTAGATCTTCGGCAAGTACTCTTCGGGCCAACGACGGATCCCCGGGATCGCTGCGCCTTCCATCGGTTGCAGGCCGACGATCTGGATCTCGGGATTCTGCTCCTTGAGGTAGCGCGAATTGCCCATGATGGTGCCGGTGGTGCCCATCGAACTCACGAAGTGAGTGATGGTGCCCTGGGTCTGGCGCCAGATTTCCGGGCCAGTGGTGGTGTAGTGCGCCTCGGGGTTGTCGCCGTTGGCGAACTGGTCCAGCACCAGGCCACGGCCTTCGGCAGCCATACGCTCGGCGAGGTCGCGGGCGCCTTCCATGCCTTCTTCCTGGGTGACCAGGATCAACTCGGCGCCGTAGGCGGTCATCGCCGCCTTGCGCTCGGCGCTGCCGTTGTCGGGCATGATCAGGACCATCTTGTAGCCCTTGATCGCCGCGGCCATGGCCAGGGCAATCCCGGTGTTACCGGAGGTGGCTTCGATCAGGGTGTCGCCGGGCTTGATCTGCCCACGCAACTCGGCGCGGGTGATCATCGACAACGCCGGGCGGTCCTTGACCGAGCCGGCCGGGTTGTTCCCTTCGAGCTTGAGCAACAAGGTATTGCTGGTGTTGCCCGGCAGGCGCTGCAAGCGGACCAGCGGGGTGTTGCCGACGCAATCGGCGATGGTGGGGTACTGCAAGGTCATGGCGTATTCGCAATCCAGACTGCGGGGGCGACTATCATACCGGGAAAGGCTGGCGGGCCATATCACGCAAAGTGTGGTGCTTATCGCTTAATGGAATAACTCAGGCGGGGCCGTGGTTTCTCTGGAACACTTCATCGCCCATCGCGGCAATCTGTCCTTCGATCAATGCCTCGAACGGTTTCAGCAGCGGCTCAAATGAGGTGGGCGCTTCAAGCACCTGCAACGCCTGCACGATGGCCTCCACCGTCGACAACGCCCCGGGCCCCGGTGCCTTGCGCAGCCGATAACGGGACACGGCGCCTTCCGCCAGCGTCACCCGAGGCAGCGCCGCCAATAAAGGATTGAGGTGCAGCAACTTGCGCGCCTTGCGCCAGGTACCGTCCGGCACCACCAACAGCAACGGTTCGTCGGATGGCGTATAGGCCTGCAAGGGTTGGGCATTTTCGTCCGGAAACAACAGACGCGCCTGATAACCCGGCGGATTCAACAACGCCTGCAAATCCTCAAACACCTCCCCCACCACCAACTGCGCATTCACCAAGCCCAGCGCCGCCAACCGCGCGGTATTCAAGGCGTGATTGACCTCACTCGGATGCTGCAACAGCAACACCCGGGTTCGGCTATCCAGCCGGGGAATCAGCGCGCACAGGCAGTGAGTGGTGGGCCGCAGGCAGCGGGAGCATTGGGGTCTGGACATGGGTTTTCAGGCCTGGTTGAGCTGGGCTTTGAGTAAATCGCGGAAGGTCTGGATCAGGGGTTCGCGGCTGCGGCCCCGGCGCATGATCATCGAGAACGGCGCCTGGTAACCAAAGGTTGCCGGCAGCAGTACCCGCAAATCCCCTTTGTCGGCCCAGGCCTGGGCGTAGTGCTCCGGGAGGTAGCCGATGTAGGCGCCGGACAGCACCAGGATCAATTGCGCCTCCATACTTTCCACCGTGGCGGCGCTGTGCTTGAAGCCGTGACGCGCCAGTTCGGCCTGGCTCCAGTAACCACGACCGACCATGCGTTGCTGGGTGATGACTTGTTCGGGAATGCGCCGCTCGTTGAACAATGGGTGACGGGTGCTGCAATACAGCCAGTGCTGTTCGCGGTACAGCGGCATATAGATCAGCCCGCTCATCCGGTTGGAAAACGCACCGATGGCCAGGTCCAGGCGATTATCCTGGACGCCGAGTTGCAACTCGTAAGGACTCATCACCGACAGGTGCAAATGCACCGCCGGGTGTTCCTGACTGTAGGCGCCGATCACTTCGGCAAACGGCAAGGCCTTGTCGCTGACGGTGGAGTCGAGTACGCCGAGTTTCAGGGTGCCGCGCAGTTCGCCTTTGAGCGCGGCGGCGTATTGCTCGAAGCCTTCCAGCTCGCCCAGCAGGCGCAGGGTTTCCTGATGGAACAACTCGCCCTTGCTGGTGAGGCTGAACCCGCCCCGCCCGCGATGGCACAGCACCAGGCCCAACGCGGCTTCCAGCTGGCTCATGTAAGTGCTGATGGCCGAGGTCGACAGGTTGAGTTCGTGCTGGGCATTGGCGAAACCCTGGTGCCGCACGACGCTGACGAAGATGCGCAGGAGTTTCAGGTCGGGCAAGGCGTTGGCCATGGGCTCTCCAGAGGCGAACATAAAACCTGTGGGAGCGGGCTTGCTCGCGAATGCGGTGGATCAATCGAACCCTCCGTGACTGACACACCGTATTCGCGAGCAAGCCCGCTCCCACATTTGAACCGAGTTTACCTCAGGCATTAGTTTAGAAAAATCTGAACTAAGTATTTGCCCCTGCCGATTCTTCCCTTCCCATGCATTTCGCAGAATCGGCTTCTAATAAACAAAACGATGAGGCAATCCCGTGGACAAGATTTTCCACCAACCACTGGGCGGCAACGAAATGCCGCGCTTCGCCGGCATCGCCACCATGATGCGTCTTCCCCATCTGCAATCGGCCAAGGGCCTGGATGCCGCCTTCGTCGGCGTGCCCCTGGACATCGGCACCTCCCTGCGTGCCGGCACCCGTTTCGGGCCGCGGGAAATTCGCGCCGAATCGGTGATGATCCGCCCTTACAACATGGCCACCGGAGCCGCGCCGTTTGACTCGCTGTCGGTTGCCGACATCGGCGACGTGGCGATCAACACCTTCAACCTGCTGGACGCCGTGCGCATCATCGAAGAAGCCTACGACGAGATCCTCGAACACAACGTGATCCCGATGACCCTGGGCGGTGACCACACCATCACCCTGCCGATCCTGCGGGCGATCCACAAGAAACACGGCAAGGTCGGGCTGGTGCACATCGATGCCCACGCCGACGTCAACGACCACATGTTCGGCGAGAAAATCGCCCACGGCACCACCTTCCGCCGCGCGGTGGAAGAAGGCTTGCTGGATTGCGACCGCGTGGTGCAAATCGGCCTGCGCGCCCAGGGCTACACCGCCGAAGACTTCAACTGGAGCCGCAAACAGGGCTTCCGTGTGGTCCAGGCCGAAGAATGCTGGCATCACTCCCTGGCGCCTCTGATGGCTGAAGTGCGCGAGAAAGTCGGCGGTGGCCCGGTGTACTTGAGCTTCGATATCGACGGCATCGACCCAGCCTGGGCGCCCGGCACCGGCACCCCGGAAATCGGTGGCTTGACCACGATCCAGGCGATTGAAATCATCCGCGGCTGCCAAGGCCTGGATCTGATTGGTTGCGACCTGGTAGAAGTTTCGCCGCCGTACGACACCACCGGCAACACCTCGCTGCTGGGCGCCAACCTGCTGTACGAAATGCTCTGCGTATTGCCGGGCGTGGCGCACCGCTGATGAGCGCCCAGGCCGAGGTATTAAAAGCCGCGGCCGACCTGGTGTCGGCCTTCGCTCGCAATGATCGCGACGCCTACTTCGGTGCGTTCAGTGCCGACGCTAGCTTCGTGTTCTACACCCTCCCCCAGCCGCTGCTGAGTCGCGATGCCTACCAGGTGTTGTGGGACAGCTGGCGCCGGGACGAGGGATTTGAGGTGCTGTCCTGCACCTCAAGCAACGCTTTCGTCAGCCTGCACGGTGACGTCGCGGTATTTGTGCATGACGTGGCCACCGAGCTGCGCATGAACGGGGAGCAATTCTTTAGCCAGGAACGCGAGACCATTGTCTTCAAGCGGCAAGGGGATCGCACACAACAAAAAGAAGGCCTGTGGCTGGCCTGTCACGAACATTTGTCCGCTATGCCGGAAGGGCTGCCGCCCCATTAGCCAATGTGATCGGAGCAGATCATGAATAATAAAAACAACGAAAACAGTATTCGCAACATAGAAACCAACGGCGTCGAACAGATCCCGGACCACGAACGTACCGCCGGGCCGAAGGATTTGTTTCGCCTGATTTTCGGCGGTGCCAACACCTTCGCCACCGCGGTGCTGGGGAGCTTTCCGGTGCTGTTTGGCTTGTCGTTCCAGGCCGGCGTCTGGGCGATTGTGCTGGGCGTGCTGGTGGGTGCGGTGATCCTCGCCCCCATGGGTCTGTTCGGTCCGATCAATGGCACCAACAACGCCGTGTCTTCCGGTGCGCATTTTGGTGTGCACGGGCGGATTGTCGGCTCGTTCCTGTCGCTGCTGACCGCTATCGCGTTCTTCTCACTGTCGGTGTGGAGCTCAGGCGATGCACTGGTGGGCGGTGCGAAACGTCTGGTGGGCTTGCCGGAAACCGACCTGACCCTGGGCCTGGCCTACGGCGTCTTCGCCATTCTCGTGCTGACGGTGTGCATCTACGGCTTTCGCTTCATGCTGTGGGTCAACCGCATCGCAGTGTGGGCGGCGAGCCTGCTGTTCCTGCTGGGGATCTTCGCCTTCGCGCCGGCCTTCGACAGCCACTTCGCCGGCACCGTTGCCCTCGGCCAGACCGGCTTCTGGGCGGCGTTTATCGGTGCAGCACTGGTGGCCATGAGCAACCCGATTTCCTTCGGCGCGTTCCTCGGTGACTGGTCGCGCTACATCCCGCGGGAAACCTCGAAGGTGCGGATCATGCTGGCGGTGGTGTTTGCGCAGATCGCCACGTTGATCCCGTTCCTGTTCGGCCTGGCCACCGCGACCATCGTGGCAGTCAAGGCACCGGACTATATCGCGGCCAACAACTATGTCGGCGGCCTGCTGGCGGTGGCACCGAGCTGGTTCTTCCTGCCAGTGTGCCTGATCGCGGTGATCGGCGGCATGTCCACCGGCACCACCTCGCTGTATGGCACCGGCCTGGACATGTCCAGCGTGTTCCCGCGCCTGCTGTCCCGGGTCAAGGCGACGCTGCTGATCGGGGTGATGTCGATTGCCTTCATCTTTATCGGACGTTTCGCCGCCAACCTGGTGCAGAGCGTGTCGACCTTCGCCGTGCTGATCATCACCTGCACCACGCCGTGGATGGTGATGATGATCATCGGCCTGATCGTGCGCCGGGGTTACTACTGCCCGGATGACCTGCAAGTGTTCACTCGCGGCGAAACCGGCGGGCGCTACTGGTTCAGCCATGGCTGGAACTGGCGCGGCCTGGGGGCCTGGATCCCGAGTGCGCTGGTGGGCCTGTGCTTCGTCAACCTGCCGGGGCAGTTTGTCGGGCCGCTGGGCAACCTCGCCGACGGCATCGACATCAGCTTGCCGGTGACCCTGGGCCTGGCCTCGCTGGTGTACCTGACACTGCTTCGCGTGTTCCCTGAACCGGCTGCCGTCTACGGGCCGACTGTGGCGAGGGAGCCTGCTCCCGTTCGACTGCGCAGCAGTCGCGAGGCCGCCTGATGAATTGCATGGAATGGATTGGGGCTGCTGCGCAGCCCAGCGGGAGCAAGCTCCCTCGCCACACAGCCCCCTTTAGCCCCACATAAAAAAGATAATCGGAGACTCGCCGTCATGGCCTTAGATCTATTCGTCGTCCTCATCTACGCCGCCGGCATGCTGGTGCTCGGCTACTATGGCATGCGCCGCGCCAAGACCCATGAAGACTACCTGGTGGCCGGCCGCAACCTCGGCCCGACGCTGTACATGGGCACCATGGCCGCCACGGTGCTGGGCGGTGCGTCCACCGTCGGCACCGTGCGCCTGGGCTATGTACATGGTATTTCCGGTTTCTGGCTGTGCGCCGCGTTGGGCGCGGGGATCATTGCGCTGAACCTGTTCCTGGCCAAGCCGCTGCTGAAGCTGAAAATCTTCACCGTGACCCAGGTCCTGGAGAAACGCTACAACCCCATGGCCCGCCAGGCCAGTGCGGTGATCATGCTGGCCTACGCGCTGATGATCGGCGTGACCTCGATCCTGGCCATCGGCACCGTACTGCAAGTGTTGTTCGACCTGCCGTTCTGGATGTCGGTATTGGTAGGCGGTGGCGTGGTGGTGGTGTACTCGACCATTGGCGGCATGTGGTCGCTGACCCTGACCGACATCGTGCAGTTCGTGATCAAGACGGTCGGCCTGATGTTTATCCTGCTGCCAATCTGTCTGTACCGCGTCGGCGGCTGGGATGAATTGGTGGCCAAGCTGCCCGCGTCGAATTTCAGCTTCACTGAAATCGGCTGGGACACCATCATCACCTACTTCATGATCTACTTCTTCGGCATCCTGATCGGCCAGGACATCTGGCAACGGGTGTTCACCGCCCGTGACGAAAAGGTCGCCCAGTACGCAGGCACCTTCGCCGGTTTCTACTGCATCCTCTACGGCCTGGCCTGTGCGCTGATCGGCATGGCCGCCCACGTACTGATCCCGGACCTGAACAACGTCAACAATGCGTTCGCCGCCATCGTCAAAGTCTCGCTGCCCGACGGTATCCGCGGCCTGGTGATCGCCGCTGCACTGGCCGCGATGATGTCCACCGCCAGCGCCGGCTTGCTCGCCGCTTCCACCGTATTGACCGAAGACCTGCTGCCGCGCCTGCGTGGTGGCAAGCAGTCAAGCTTGAAGATCAACCGTCTGTTTACCTTGCTGACCGGTATCGCTGTGTTGGGTATCGCGCTGGTGGTGAGTGATGTGATCAGCGCACTGACCCTGGCATACAACCTGTTGGTGGGCGGCATGTTGATCCCGCTGATCGGGGCGATTTTCTGGAAGCGTGCGACAACTTCCGGGGCGATCACCTCCATGACCCTGGGTTTTGTGACCGCGCTGGTGTTCATGATCAAGGATGGTTTGGACGCCAATACGCCGATCTACTACAGCCTGGGTGTGGGCCTGGTGAGTTTTGTGCTGGTGAGTTTGCTGTCCCGTCGTCCGGAGGCTGTTGCGGCTCGGGCGATCTGAACGAATAGTTGAAAGTAGCTTTCTTCAGCGGGTGCGACGTCGGATGTCGCACCCGTTTTTTTTATTCCCACATTGCCGAAACCGCCGGCGCTCTGGCCTGGATGACTTCCTGGACCAAAGACGCCCATACCAATCCCTGCGTGGTGCCCCCGGCATAAGTTGCCCCCGCGACAATGCGGTTGTAGGCGGACCAATGCACGATTGAAAGTCCATCTGCGGTGCCGGGCCTGGCACATTCGATTTGTTGCAAGTCGCCACGTTCGATTGCGCGGCTGCAGGACTTTGGAAAGTGTCGAGAAACGGCAGCCAGGCACGCCGCCCGTATCTGCTCCTTGTACTGCGGCGTCGAATCGGGCGGCACCTGCCCGGCGGAGACAAGGATGCAGTTCCCGTCCAGGCGGCAATTCATGACGCCGATTGGCAGGTCGTACTGCAGCTTGAGTCCGCGCATGTCGACACCTTCATCATCAACGGCGCGCAGCTTGAAAAACCAGCCAATGATCGGGATGACCTCTGGCTCGTCCACCCCCATGGCCGTGACGACAAAGTGCTCTCTACTCAGATCGGCAATTTGGACCGGACTCAGGTGCCGTGGCAGGAACTCAACCCCTGAGCGCTGCAAAAGCGTCACCATCTCATCCATTAAATGGATAAATTCCAGATCGTAGCCCGACACCTCAATCGCCCGCCCGACCTCGGGAACTCCATACATTGCCTGGAATTGCAGCTGACTGATCTCTGCAAGCTCTCGCCCCGGCTTGCCACTCGGCCAAGGCCTGTTTTCAATATCCCGTTGCTCGCGGATCGCGGCCTCCGTGCCACTGGAGTCGTCCACATAGGCTCGTACAATTCGCGATCGTGCAAATCGTGCCAGCGATGGGTTGTCGGCCAGGAATTTTTCAAACAGCTCGATGCCTGCGCGATTGCACTCAATGGCCAGGTACTGATTTGCGGGAGTCAGGTAATCGTTAGGCAGCGGTTTTGCAGTCGTCTCCGTTGCTGACAGATGACGCATGTTCACCTGCTTGTGACTGGCACCATCGCGCTGCTGATTTCCTCCGTAAACCGTGACCTGATAATTTGCCAGGCGGAACATCACGGCTTGGAGCAGCCCGTTGATACCTCTGCCGATGATCGACACACGCGGCGCACCGGCATCGGCTTGCCGAGAGGGGATCGCCAATGAGTGTGCAAGCTTGCGCCGGACAAGGCCGCGCAAGGCCATCAAGCTCAGTTGCACCGAGACCGCATAGTCGAGGTCGCAATGGCAGGCTTCGGTGGTGGCCGCCTGTGTGGTCAGCGTCGCCGGCTTGTACCACGTGGAGACACTGCAGCCGAGCGCTTGTGTGCGCACCCGAAACGCATCCAGTGTCCTGGGGCCGTAGTCCAATATGAGCTGGATATCTTCGGAGACTGCCAGGGTCTGCAACGCATCGTCGCTAAAGACATCCGGCTTGGCGACACAGACAAGGCGAGCCTTTCTGTGCAGGCACTGAATGAGGGTCCGATCAATGCGATAAATGGATTCATCATTCAGGGATAAGCATAGGGCGACTGCATTGGCCCCCTCGAGCGCCTCAAGCCAGTCGTCAACCAATGAAACCCTACAATCGGAAGAGGCTTTCCCGAAACTGTCCGGCACTCGATCGCGTCGATCCAACACCTTAATCCGAACATCCGGATCTCGAGCAAGCAACAACTTAACAAGCTCTTTCCCTACATTGCCGTATCCCAGTACACAGATGTCATGGGGCAAGGAGCCATCGGCCAGCGTCAGCCAGTGCGCAATATAGGCAGCAACATGCGGCGCATTGACCCCTGGCGTGTTAATCACTCGAACATTGTTGCGCTCGCACAGATCCAATCGGATCTTATCCAGACTTGTACCTCTGCGGACCAAATAGAGTTCGCCAAATGGGTGGGATATACGCCATTGGTTGATGACGTCGGCATCAATAACCTGGTCTGCGACAACGAGCGTTGATGGGCGCAGCAGTGCAATCTGTATAAGCAGAGCCTGCTTGGTTAACGTCGGCGGGAAAAACACCACGTTGCCGGGTGCATCAGCTTTCCAGCCACGCGATGCAGGGGCGATATGCAAGATGTTTTCGGTGGTGGCAATAAGTGACGCGGCGACTGGCGGAACGGAAGAGAACATCATGGTTTTGTCTCCAACAGTTCTGACTGGCTCCTACTCCGGAGAGCGCAACTCAATGAAGTTGGGGGCTTGCAAGAACTGCAAACGCTACAAATCTTTTCGTGATGAAACTCAACCTACGCCTATCCTATTAATCAAATAAGCCCGTCGACTCTGACAAACAGGTAGTCCAATTCCGATACTTAATGGCAAAACTCGACTGACGCGCACACGTCCGGACTACCAATCGGTATGACCGTGGCATTGTTAAATTAAATATTTGAAGGATTATTCCGAAAGCAGGTGTCTTGAGAAAACCACCAAACCCCGGAAATGAAAACGTCCGGCCAAAGCCAGACGAAGAATTGAAGTACACAGCAACGGGTCATGATCAATCATGACTCCAATACATAGGCAAACCACCTGGCCGCGCCCAAACAAACATGCTTGAGCGCTTTCCAGGACTTACCTGCGACGCGGGCGACGCTGCTCGTCATCGGTGCGGATTGGCACCGGTTGCAGCGGTGGCTCGATCAAGCCGAGTGCGACGCCGAGGTCGTGCAGCCAGTTTTGCAGTTTCTCTTTCATGGTGCCCCCTTGGGGTAATGCCGAGCGGCTGGAATTCTGTGGCCGCTTCCTACAGATAGTAGTCTTAAGTCTTACGTATTGCTTGAACGAAACCACAACGAACTATTACTGAATTGATCAAAATCCTGACGGATCGTTCAAGCAATCGCTCGGGTTTCGGTTTCCGGTAGCACCTTGCCCTCCTGCTGCAGGTCAATCCACGCGTTGAGGTTAGCGCCGAGCATGCCCTTGCGCCACATCAACCAGGTGGTGGCGCTGGCAAAAGGCTCGGCCAGCGGATGAATGGACACGCTGTCCTTGCCCGGCAGGCTGTCGAGCATCGATTCCGACATCAACGCCACGCCGGAACCGGCGATTACACAGGCCAGCATGCCCTGGTAGGACTCGATCTCGATGGCCCGGCCCATGGCCACGCGATCGTGGGAAAACCAGGCTTCCAGGCGCGCCCGATAAGAACAACTGCGTCGGAAAGTGAACACCGAACGGCCGGCAACATCCTGCGGCCCACGCACCGGCGGATGATCCGCCTCGCAGATCAGCAGCAGGCGCTCTTCGCACAGCGGCACGCCGTCGAGGGTGGCCAGGGTCAACGGCCCATCCACCAATGCGGCGTCCAGGCGCCCGGTGATCAAGCCTTCCAGCAGTTCACCGCTGGGAGCTGACTGCACCTGCAGGTTCACCATCGGATACGCCTTGTGGTAACGCGCCAGCAGCTTGGGCAAATGAATCGCCGCCGTGCTGTACATGCTGCCGAGCACAAAGTCTCCAGCCGGTTGCCCGCCTTGCACCGCGCCATGGGCTTCGTCATGCAGGGCCAGCAGGCGCGCACTGTAGTCCAGCAGCACTTTGCCTGCAGGAGAAAGCTGCAAGCGCTGGCGCTCGCGCACGAACAGTTCGACGCCCAGTTGTTCTTCCATCTGTTTAAGCCGGGTCGACAGGTTGGACGGCACCCGGTGCAAGCGCTCAGCGGCACGGGTGATGGAGCCTTCCTCGGCCACGGCCTGGAAAATCCGCAATTGACTGAACTCCATCACCATTCTCCAAAACTGAACAAGTTACTCACTATTATTCATTTTTAAAGAAAGTCAATCCGCTTTAGCCTGATGGTCACTCGCTGCTCCCAGGAAAAACCACCATGTCACCGCTGATCCGCTTACTCGCCAGCTTTATCGCCCTGATGATGGCCATGGGCATAGGTCGATTCGCGCTCACCCCGCAAATGCCGCATTTGCTCAGTGAAGGGCAGATCGACCTGACCGGCGCCGGCCTGATTGCGGCGGCCAACTACCTGGGTTATTTCGTCGGTGCGGTGGATTCGATCTTTGCCCGCAGCCATCATCATGTACGCGGGCGTTTGTACGGTGGGCTGTGGCTGTGTGTGCTGCTGACCCTGGCGTCGTACTGGGCCCACGGGTTCTGGCCGCATCTGTTGTTGCGCTTTGGTACCGGTGTAGCCAGTGCCTGGGCGCTGGTGATGATTACCAGCCTGAGCCAGCCGCTGGCCATTGCGGCCGGGCGCCCACGCCTGGGTGCGCTGGTATTTGCGGGGCCGGGGCTGGGAATTCTGTTGACCGGGTTGCTGGCGCTGGGCTCCAACCTGTTGGGGCAAGACTCTGCAACCTTGTGGCTGGTGTATGGGGTAGTCGCCCTGGTCATGCTGCTGGCAATCCTGCCGTTCCTGCCCAAGCCTTCTGCTGCCGACTCGCCCGCTGCCAGCCACACCGACGTGGCCAGCAACGGCAGCATCACACACCTGTGCTGGATCTACGTGTTGTATGGCCTTGGCTACATCATCCCGGCGACATTCCTGTCACAGATGGCCAGCGCGCAATTCAAGGGCGCATGGCAAGCAGACCTGTTCTGGCCCTGCTTTGGCCTGGCTGCCGCGATTGGCGTGGTGGCGGCAAGTTTGCGCCGCAAGGACCCGGACACTACCCGTCGCTGGCTGATGACAACCCTTTGGCTGCAAGCGGCCGGCGTGTTTGCCTGCCTGCTGGGCAACGGTTGGGGGCTGGCGCTGGGGGTGTTGCTGTGCGGTGGGCCATTCCTGGCGTGCATGCAACTGGTGATGGCGCGCTTGCGTGAGGTCGCCCCCCACGGCTACCAGCGCAGCACCGGGTTGCTGACCGCCAGCTTTGCGATCGGCCAATTGAGCGGTCCGTTGCTGGCGTCGGTGAGCAGCCACCTCAGCGGCGGCCTGCAACCGGCGCTGGTGGTAGCAGGCGCCGGTTTGTTGGTGGCCGGATCGGTACTGGTCAGCCGGCAACCATCGACACAGGCGCGCGAACCTGTTCACGCCGCGCCAACACCAGGAAAAACAGCCCACCCAGGAAGCAGCCGGTAAACCAGGCGAAATTGGCCATGCCCTGCAGCACCGGGGTGAAGGTAATCGCGACGCCCACCAGCGTCGCGGGCACCAGCGCCTTGACCGCCGTCCAGTTCACGCCGCCGTCAAAGTAGTAGCGCCCGCTCGAGCTGTCATCGAACAGCGCATCCACGTCGATCTTCTGTTTTTTGATCAGGTAGAAATCCACCAGCAGAATCCCGAACAACGGCCCGATAAACGCGGCGAGGATATCGAGGGTGTAGTGGATCATCAGCGGGTTGTTGAACAGGTTCCATGGGGTGATGAAGATCGAGGCCACCGCCGCAATCATTCCACCGGCACGCCAGCTGATTTTGCTCGGTGCCACGTTGGCGAAGTCAAAGGCCGGCGAGACGAAGTTGGCCACGATGTTGATGCCGATAGTCGCGGTGACAAAGGCGAACGCCCCCAGCAACACAGCCATGTCATTGTCGATGCGCGAAACGGTGGCAATCGGGTCGTGGAGCATTTCGCCGAACACCGGCAAGGTGCCCGAGACGATCACCACGGTGACCAGGGAGAACGCCAGGAAATTTACCGGCAAGCCCCAGAAATTTCCGCGACGCACGTCTTTCATCGTGCGGCAGTAGCGGCTGAAATCACCGAAGTTCAAGGTCGGCCCGGAAAAGTACGACACCACCAACGCGGTTGCCACGATGATTTGGCCAAATGCCTGCCAGCCTGAGAGGGATTTTTCCGCCAGGGTGAAGCTGATATTGGCCCAGCCAGCCTTCCAGACGATCCAGCCTGCCAGGGCAAACATCACCGCATAGACCACAGGCCCCGCCCAGTCGATGAAACGACGGATGGACTCCATGCCCGCCCAGAACACCAGCGCCTGGAGCGTCCACAGGCTGAGGAAACCGAACCAGCCCAGGTACGACAGGCCGGCAAAGTGCGGTTCTGCGTATACCGCCATCTGTGGGAAAAAGCGCAGCACCACGATGATCAATGCACTGGACGCCAGGTAGGTCTGGATCCCGTACCAGGCCACTGCGATCAACCCACGAATCACCGCCGGGATATTCGCCCCGAATACCCCAAAGGCCAACCGGCAGATTACCGGGTACGGCACTGCCGCCTGCTGGCTCGGCTTGGCCACCAGGTTGGCGATCAATTGCACAATGCAAATCCCGGCGAGCAAGGCGATCAATACCTGCCAACTGGCCAGCCCCAGGGCGAACAGGCTGGCGGCGAATACGTAGCCGCCGACGCTGTGCACGTCGCTCATCCAGAAGGCGAAGATGTTGTACCAGTTCCATTTTTGCGGCAGCGGTCCCAGGTCCTGGTTGTACAGGCGCGGGCTGTAGCCTTTGGGCAATTGTTCGGTCATCGCAGGGCTCCTCGTAAATACCGGCCTGCCACCCGCGACGGGAGTGCGTACGGGAGGCGGCATGGTTTGTATACGAGTTGTTGAGCAGAATGCGTGCCAATGCAATAAAACTCGGCACAATCCCCCGTGGAGCTTGGCTCTTCAGGCGGCGTAGAGACGATTGAACGGTGGTGATTCGCTCAGGGATGGTGCAGGGCAATCCTGTACACAATCAATTGTGCACCCTGCGCGCACATTGATAGCCCACGGTGCAGCAAACGGCAGTCAGGAAGGTGCCCCAGGCGATGTCCATGAAGGCCAAACCGGCGGACCAGCCCTGCAGGGTTGCCCAATTGCTCAGGTCATAGGTGCCGTAGGCTACCAATCCCAGGAGTGCACCAAGCCGCGCGGCACGCTGCCAGCCGCCGCTCGCCAACGCAGGCAGGACGACAAGCACCACACAACCGAATACATAGAGGAGATAGAACGCCACGGCTGGGAACAGGCGCGGCTGCTCAAGCATCAACGGGCCGAGCAGCGCTTTGTAGGTCGGGCCCATGAGGACACCGAGCCACAGGCCGTCAAGAATCAGAAAGGCAAGCAACGTACCGAGGTAGGCGAAAAGCGTTTTTCTGGACATTGAGGCGGCCTTCTGCAGGAGCAAGCGTGCTCCTACAGAAGAGCAAACCGCGATCAGCTTAGTTCAATGCGATCCGCGTGGATCACGATGTGACCCTGCTTGTAGAGGGCGCCGATGGCCTTCTTGAAGTTGCCTTTGCTGACACCGAACAAACTGCTGATCAGTGCCGGGTCGCTTTTATCGCTGACCGGCAAGGTGCCGTTGTTGTCGCGCAACTTGGCGAGGATCTTCGAGTTCAGGCTGGAGGCCGCTTCTTCACCCACAGGCTGCAGGCTCAGGCTGATATTGCCGTCGGCGCGGATTTCCTTGATGAAGCCTTTCTCTTCCTTGCCCGGGCGCAGGAACTTGAACACTTCGTTCTTGTGGATCAGGCCCCAGTGCTTGTTGTTGATAATGGCCTTGAAGCCCATGTCGGTGGCTTCGGCCACCAGCAAGTCAACTTCCTGGCCGACCTTGTAGGTGGCCGGGGTCTTGTCCAGGTAGCGGTCAAGGCGTGCGGTGGCGGTGATGCGCTTGGTGTGTTTGTCGAGGTAGACGTGTACCACGCAATACTCACCGGCGGTCAGCTGGCGCTTTTCTTCGGAGTAAGGCAGCAGCAGATCCTTGGGCAGGCCCCAATCGAGGAATACACCGATACTGTTGACTTCAACCACTTTCAGACTGGCAAATTCACCCACCTGTACTTTTGGTTTTTCGGTGGTCGCGATAAGTTTGTCATCGCTGTCCAGATAAATGAAAACGTTGAGCCAGTCTTCATCTTCACTGGGAATATCTTTGGGGATATATCGGTTGGGCAAGAGGATTTCGCCCTCTTGATCACCATCCAGGTACAAACCAAAGTTAGTGTGTTTAACCACTTGCAAGCTGTTGTAGCGCCCGACTAAAGCCATCTCAAATACCCTCATTGCGTGGGCGGCATTCTACCCGAGTTGACGACGGCGGTCCCGCGTACCGGCGTACAGGCCTGAAAAATCATGGGTTTGCCGAGAAGCGCCCCGCTCGTCAGGTCATCGGGCTGAGTCCGGCCAGTACCCACGGCCGGATTTCCTCGAGGGATTCGAGTTAAAACAGCAAGTTAGGTGAGTATTTCACTTAATAATCCAGGCGATTCATAAACCCTGCGTATATTTCAGGGGGATATTTGCCAAGCAATTGTCAAGCATTTCATGTACGATGCATGGCCAAGTTAATTCTCTACAGGTTAGTGGCCGCCATGCGCGTAAAAGCATCCAACAGCAAAGCAAAGCCAGCTCCCGCCGTTGAAACCAGCGAATCGATCAACAGCCAAATTGCTGCATTCCTCAAGCAGGGCGGCGAAATCCAGCAGATTGCCAAAGGCGTAAGCGGCCAGACTTTCGGCCCGTCCAAGCAGATCACCCTGGGTAAAAAGTAAGACTCGCGCATTACACCTGGTCCCTATGCGCTTTGCCTTTCAAGGCGCTAGGACTAGAGCCCGCACTACCCCCTGATACACCCCTTTATTACGCCAATCGACGAACGGGCCTCATCTGCGAACCATCGCCGGTATGCTTGCACACGTCTAGATCGGGCATTTGCCTGATATTTCCCGTTACTGCTCCTCGCTTTTCATGGAGTGAAGCATGCTCAAATCCTGCATATTCCTGGCCGGTGCCCTGTTGGCCAGCCCCCTCGCCGAAGCGCAGGTTTTCCAGCGTGAATTGGGTGATTTCGACCTGAAATTGGGCACGACACCTAGCCGAAGCATGGCTCAAGGCCTGGTAAAGCCCACGGCACCCGGGAGCGACTCGTTCCATGGCGGCCTGGACCTGAGCCACGGCAGCGGCCTGTACCTCGGCCAATTCTCACCGAGCATGGGCATTTCCCCTACCAGCAACCTGGAAGTCGACTCCTACCTGGGTTTCAAACGCCCCTTCGACCAGACCCTGGGTTATGAACTGGGGATGATTCACTACAGCTATCCCAAGCTGAGCCCCCTCGACAGCCAGGAGTTCTACGGCGGCCTGACCTTGCTGGGCAATCGCTTCGGCGCCTCCTTCAGCAACGACCCGGACCGGCAGGACAGCACCCTGTTCGCCGACCTCGGCGGCACCAAGCCGTTCGGCATCGGCGTCAGCATGAAATACACCACCCACCAGCTCGGCACCCCGGTCTCGGTGGCCGATGGCAGCTCGATCCGCAGCTTCAGCGACTGGTCGGTACAATTTTCCAGGCCATGGATGGGCGTCGACCTGAACCTGATCTACAGCGACTCCAGCCTCAGCGGCGGCGATTGCTCGGCCTACTCCGGACACAACTCGCAATGCGACGGGCTGTTGACCCTGAAGGCCGAGCGGGCGTTTTATTGATGGGCTGAACTGTCGCTGCCCTGACGGGTTCAGATGCAATACTCTCGTCTGCGCAAGGACTCGCTCATGCTGCGTCGGTTAAAATTTCTGGTGATGTTGCTGACCCTCAGCCTGGTGCTTGCCGGCTGCAATCGGGTGGGCCTGGCCTATCGCAATCTGGATGTGATCATCCCCTGGACCCTCAGCGACTACCTGGAAATGAACGCCGGGCAGAAGAGCTGGTTCAACGACACACTCAAGGAACACCTGGCCTGGCATTGCACCACCCAGTTGCCGGGCTACCTGGACTGGCTCGATCGCCTGCAACAGATGGTCGACACCAACCAGGTGACTGACGCCGCCCTGCAAACCCGTACCGCCGAAGCCAAACAAGCCATTGCCGAGAGCGCCCGGGCGATCACGCCGTCCGCCGTCGAGCTACTGCAGGGGCTGGACGACCAGCAAGTACAGGATATGGAGCAAGCGTTCGCCAAGGACCTGCGCAAGCGTCAGGACGAATACCTGAAACCGCCCCTCGAGCAGCAGATCAAGGAACGCGCCGAGCGCATGAACAAACGGCTGGATGCATGGCTCGGGCCGTTAAGTGCCAGCCAGCAGAATCGCGTCACCGCCTGGTCGATCGCCTTGGGTGAGCAGAACCAACAATGGATTGGCAACCGCGCCCACTGGCAAACACTATTTATCGCAGCCGTCAAAGACCGCCACAGCAGCGATTTCCCACAGAAGATCGAGCAACTGCTGGTGAACCGCGAAAGCCTGTGGACGCCGGAATATCGCCAGGCCTACGCCCAGACCGAAGCCGCCGCCCGCAGCCTGATCGTCGACCTGATGGCGGAAAGCACCGTGCAACAACGCCAGAAGCTGACACAAAAGATCGACAAGGTGCGCAGCGACTTCAAGGCACTTAAATGCCTGAAGGCTGGCACCCCATAGTCATCAGGCAATCTGTGGTTTGGAAGCCAGTTCATCAAACGTCGCCGGATCCAGCGCATCCGCCTGCTCGTCCAGCACCTGACGCGGGTGATTATCACCGGGGATACAGCTGTCGATCAGGCTCAGCAACTGTGAGCCGCGCTGGGTCAATTTGAAGTTCTCACCATTGCCGCACTCTTCCTCTGACCGCGACTCAATAAAGCCGTGCTTGAACAACAACGCCTCGTAATCCGCCGCGAGCTTTTTAAACTCATCGAGATTACCGATGGGCTCTCCGGCGGCGGCCCTTTTAGTCGCTTCTTCCTCGGCGTATTTGCGTGGGGCGAAGCTGGCGCCACCGTTCTGTACCTCATGCAACAGTCGTTCGATCAAATCCCAATCGTAAGTCGTCATCCTGATTCCTCCTGAAGGCACACGAAATAGGCCCTTCAAAGGTGTGACATGCCGGACCCGTCGTCCGTTCAGCCTAGCGGACGGACGCGATTTCGCTGAACTTTTCAGTGCTCACGGCCCTCAACCGTTCATCACCGCCATGGAGGTCCGAATCATGAAAACCCTGCTGAATATGGCCGTCGCCGCCACGCTGCTTGCCGCCCTGCCCGCCTGGGCCTGCACGCTCGAAGAAGCCACCGCCAAACGTGAACAACTGGCCAAGGAAGTGACCAAGCTCACCCAACAGAACCCGGAGAAGGCCAAGGAGATCAACGAAGAATTGCAGAACATGAAGTTGGAAACCGCCAGCGCGGACCTGCCCGACAAGTGCCAACTGATCGACCAGCGCCTCAAGGAAATGGACGAAGCAGCGGCCAAGGCCAAAAACTGAGGCAAAAAAAACCGGACATTGTCCGGTTTTTTTATGGCTCAAGCCTTACTCGGCAGCCGGTGCTTCCGGCTTGCGGCGCTTCAGAGGCGCCATGCCGTCCTTGCTGACCAACGACAGGTTGTCGGTCTTTGGACGGTTGGCAATCTTGCGCTTGGTCGGCGACTTGGCACCGGCCTTCTTCTTGTCGCCCTTGGCGTCGACCTTTTTCTTCTTCACGCCAACGGCCTTGCCCGATGCCTTGACCTTCTTCGGCCCGCCGTAGGTGCCTTTGACTTCCTTGATGGTGCGGCGCTCGAACGACTGCTTCAAGTAGCGCTCGATGCTCGACATCAGGTTCCAGTCGCCATGGCAGATCAGCGAGATCGCCAGGCCATCGTTGCCGGCACGCCCGGTACGACCGATACGGTGTACGTATTCGTCGCCGCTGCGGGGCATATCAAAGTTGATCACCATGTCCAGGCCATCCACGTCCAGGCCGCGGGCGGCAACGTCGGTGGCGACCAGGATCTTCACGCCGCCTTGCTTGAGGCGGTCGATGGCCAGCTTGCGGTCCTTCTGGTCTTTCTCACCGTGCAGGACGAACGCCTTGTACTCCTGAGCCACCAGGCGACCGTAGATGCGGTCGGCCATGGCCCGGGTGTTGGTGAACACGATAGCCTTCTGATAGGTCTCGTTGGCCAGCAACCAGTTGAGGATCTGCTCTTTGTGCACGTTGTGGTCAGCAGTGATGATCTGCTGACGGGTGGTCGAGTTCAGGTCGCTGACGTTGTTGACCTGCAGGTGCTCAGGGTTGTTCAGGACCTTGGCGACCATGTCGCGCAGGGTCGAACCACCGGTGGTGGCCGAGAACAGCATGGTCTGCTGGCGGTTGACGCACTCTTGCACCAGGCGCTGCACGTCGTCGGCAAAGCCCATGTCGAGCATGCGGTCGGCTTCGTCGAGCACCAGGACTTCAACTTCCTTGAGGTCCAGGTTGCCGGCGTTCAGTTGTTCGATCATCCGGCCCGGGGTGCCGATCAGGATGTCCGGCACCTTGCGCAGCATGGCGGCCTGGACCTTGAAGTCTTCGCCGCCGGTGATCAGGCCGGACTTGATGAAAGTGAACTGCGAGAAGCGCTCCACTTCCTTCAAGGTCTGCTGGGCCAGTTCGCGGGTCGGCAGCAGGATCAGGGTCTTGATGCTGACACGGACTTTCGCCGGGCCGATCAGACGGTTAAGAATCGGCAGGACGAAAGCGGCGGTCTTGCCACTCCCGGTTTGAGCCGTCACCCGCAGGTCACGCCCTTCGAGCGCGAGCGGGATGGCCGCTGCTTGCACAGGCGTTGGCTCGACAAATTTAAGCTCGGCCACGGCTTTGAGCAGGCGTTCGTGCAGGGCGAATTGGGAAAACACGGGTGCTACCTCGAAGAAATACAAAAAAACAGCTGCATAGGGTAACGGTTTCGGGCGCCGAGGCCGAGTTTCTTTACGCGAACTGGGTTAATCAGGCGCTTTTTTGTCAGAGGATTTGTCCACAACCACAACTTTGACGTACTTAAATGCTCTAATCGGCCCGTCACGTCTTACAGAAGAATCGCGTTTACCCATGGATATCAAACAGCTCTGGCTCAACGTCAAAGACCTTTGGGGCACCCTCGACGAACACCCGCTGCTGCATTCCAGCCTCGCGCTGATGGTGTTGCTGGTAGTGGCATTGCTGCTCGGACGAGTGGCCCGCTACCTCATCCTGCACGCCGTCAAGCTGCTGGGCCGGCAACCCGCGCTGCACTGGCTCAATGACCTGCGGCACAACAAAGTCTTCCATCGCCTGGCACAGATGACGCCGTCACTGGTGATCCAGTTCGGCCTGTACCTGGTGCCGGACCTGAGCAAGACCGCCACCCTGTTCATCGGCAATGTCGCCCTGGCGTTCACCATTCTGTTCATGGTGCTGGCGATCAGTGCACTGCTCAACGCCCTGCTGGATATCTACGCCCGCACCGAACACGCCCGCACCCGCTCGATCAAGGGCTATGTGCAGTTGGCGAAGATGGTGCTGTTCGTGTTTGGCGCAATCATCATCGTCGCCACGTTGATCGACCGCTCGCCACTGCTGCTGCTTTCCGGTCTGGGTGCAATGTCGGCGGTGATTCTGTTGGTCTACAAGGACACCCTGCTGTCGTTCGTCGCCAGTGTGCAACTGACCAGCAACGACATGCTGCGGGTCGGCGACTGGATCGAAATGCCCCAGGTCGGCGCCGACGGTGACGTGGTCGACATCACCCTGCACACCGTCAAAGTGCAGAACTTCGACAAGACCATCGTCTCGATTCCCACCTGGCGCCTGATGTCCGAGTCGTTCAAGAACTGGCGCGGCATGCAGGCCTCCGGTGGCCGGCGGATCAAGCGCAGCCTGTATATCGACGCCAGCGGCGTGCGTTTCATCCGCGACGACGAAGAGCTGAAGCTCACCCAGGTACACCTGCTGACCGACTACATGAGCCGCAAGAAGGCCGAGCTCAAGGCCTGGAACGAAGCCCAGGGCAATGTCGCGGCGATGTCCGCCAACCGCCGACGCATGACCAATATCGGCACCTTCCGCGCGTATGCCCTGGCCTATCTGAAAAGCCATCCGGAGATCCAGCCGAACATGACCTGCATGGTGCGGCAGATGCAGACCACCGCCCAGGGCATCCCGCTGGAGATCTACTGCTTCACACGCACCACCGCATGGGCCGACTACGAGCGGATCCAGGGCGATATCTTCGACTACCTGCTGGCGGTGCTGCCGGAATTTGGTTTGAGCCTGTACCAGCAGCCGAGCGGCGGTGACTTGCGGGCGGGGATGTTGCCGGCGGTGCTGGGGGCCAGTCACCTGCCCCCGGCGGAAAAGGCAGTGATGTAACAACAAAAAACGGCACAACCCGAGTTGTGCCGTTTTTTTTGCGTTGGACCTTACTTGACCTGACGCTGCGGCGCGCCGTGAACCATGGTGTAGGCGTAATCCACGCCCATGCCGTAAGCGCCGCTGTGCTCCTGTACCAGGCCCATCACCGCGTCGTAGGTTTCCTTGTGAGCCCAGTCACGCTGGTATTCCAACAGCACTTGCTGCCAGGTGACCGGTACCGCGCCCGCCTGAATCATCCGTTGCACCGACATGTCATGCGCTTCTTTGCTGGTGCCGCCGGAGGCGTCGGTGACGATGTACACCTCGTAGCCTTCGGCCAGGGCTTCCAGGGCCGGGAAGTTCAGGCACACCTCGGTCCACAGGGCCGCCATGATCAGCTTCTTGCGCCCGGTGGCCTTCACCGCGGCCACCAGCGCCTTGTCTTCCCAGGAGTTCATCGAGGTGCGCTCGATCGGCTGCTGGTCCGGGAACACGTCCAGCAGTTCCGGCCAGATGTAGCCGCTGAAGCTCTTGGTCTCAACCGAGGTCAGGATGGTCGGCACGTTGAAGATCTTCGCCGCCTTGGCCAGCGCCACCGTGTTGTTCTTCAGGGTCTGGCGATCGATCGACTGCACGCCAAAGGCCATCTGCGGCTGGTGGTCGATCAGGATCAGGGTGGAGTTGGCTGGGTTGAGCAATTCGCGAATAGACATGGTGACTTCCTTTTAATGGTTTCGATTCGGTAAGGGGTGCGTTCAGCGCCGCTGTGAAGCTTGGCTGGCGGCTTGGAAGTAACTTTATGGGATGGATAAAATCGAGACAATTACCTAAAATAGAGAATAATTGATTCTAAAAAAGGGACAATCATGGACCGTATCGAATGCATGCGGGCGTTTGTCGTCACGGTCGGCGAGAACGGCTTCGCGGCCGCCGCGCGAGCCATGGACGTACCGCGCTCAAAAGTCAGCAAACAGATTCAGGCGCTGGAAGAAGCCATAGGCGTGCAACTGCTTCAGCGCACCACCCGCAGCCTGCATTTGACGGAGGCCGGGGCCGAGTATTTTGAAGCTGCGCGTGAAGTACTGGCCGCCCTGGACGAAGCCGAACAGCGGGCCCGGGATGGTATCGGTGAGCTACGGGGAGTGTTGCGGGTCAATGCGCCGATGTCGTTCGGACTGCATCGCCTGGGAAGACTGATTCCGCTGTTCCATGAACAGCATCCGCATATCGAGCTGCAACTGGTGCTCAGCGACCAACAGGTCGACCCGGTACGCGGTGGTTTCGACGTGACTATCCGCATCGCCAGCATGCCCGACTCAACGATGATCGCCCGCCAGTTGGCACCTGCGCCACGGATCATGGTGGCTGCGCCAGCCTACCTGGCACGCGCGGGCATACCGCAGACCCCGCAAGACCTGCGCCAGCACCAGTGCCTCAATTATGGGTATCTGCAAAGCGGCGTCAGCCTGCAATTGAGCAAGGGCCAGGAAACCCAGCGGGTCAACGTTACCGGCCCTCTGCACGCCAACAACGGCGACCTGCTGGCCCAGGCGGCAGAGGCCGGGATGGGCATCGCGCTGTTGCCGGACTTTATCGTCGAAGACGCCCTGAGCGCCGGGCGCCTGGTGCCGGTGCTCTGCGAATGGCAGGCGCCGGCAATCACCATCAATGCGGTTTATTCGTCAGCGCGACGCGTGCCGCAAAAGACCCGCGCATTCATTGATTTTTTGCTGACGCAATTGGCGCCGACGACCGCAGGCCCAGCCGGCTGATCCACACCGCCCCGAGAATCACCAACCCGCCCAGCAGCAACCTGCCTAACGGTTCATGCTGATTCCAGATCAGCAAGTTCAGCAACAACCCCACCGGCACATGCAGGTTGTTCATCACCGCCAATGTGCCACCGTTGACCAGGCAAGCGCCCTTGTTCCACCAGTACATGCCCAGTGCCGTGCTGACCAGCCCGAGGAATACCAGCACGCCCCACTGCAACGGCGCTTCCGGCAGGTAGTTGGCCTTGCCGAACATCAGGAACGCCGGCAACGCCACCGCCAACGCGCCGAGGTAGAAGTAGCCAAAGCGCCGGTAATGCGGCAGATCGCTCGGATGACGGGCCACCAGATGCTTATAAAGCACCTGCCCGGCGGCGTAGGTGAAGTTGGCCAGTTGCAGCAGCAGGAAGCCCATGAAGAAGTTCGGGGTGATCTGGTCGAAGCGAATCACCGCTGCCCCCGCCACCGCCACCAGTGCGGCCACCAGCGCCCACGGGTTGAAGCGGCGGTTCAGGGCGTCTTCGATCAAGGTCACGTGCAACGGTGTCAGGATGGTGAACAGCAACACCTCCGGCACCGTCAGTACGCGAAAGCTCAGGTACAGGCACACGTAGGTCACGCCGAACTGCAGTGCGCCGATCAACAGCATGCCGCGCATGAACGCCGGCTCCACCGAGCGCCAGCGGGTCAGCGGGATAAACACCAGCCCGGCCAACAGTACACGCACCAGCACCGCGAAATAACTGTCGACGTGACCGGCCAGGTATTCGCCGATCAAGCTGAAGGAAAACGCCTGGATCAGCGTCACAACAAGTAGATAGCCCATGCTCGCCTCATTTTGAATGGGCGCGACATTAGCGGTTTTCCGCGCGTTACGAAACTCAAGGCAAAAAAAACCCGACCTCGCTAAAAGCGTCAGTCGGGCGGGAGCACTCAGGAGCAAAAAGTGCAAAGGGAGGTTCGATACGCGTACTTGAAGGGTTGCGTGGAGCTATCTAAACAGCGGGCGATTATCTGACGATTAACATCTCACGCCACTTGGGCCAACAACGCCTTGGCCTGGTTCAAACCCTTCTCCTGGAAATCACCGCCCAGGTTCACACCCTCGGCATGAATGAACGTGACGTCATGGATGCCGATAAAGCCCATGACCTGACGCAGGTACGGTTCCTGGTGGTCGGTGCTGCCACCGGCGTGAATGCCGCCGCGGGCGGTCAGCACAAAGGCGCGCTTGTCGGTCAACAGGCCCTGGGGGCCGGTGGCGGTGTACTTGAAGGTCACACCGGCACGCAGCACATGGTCGAGCCAGGCTTTGAGGGTGCTGGGAATCGCGAAGTTGTACATCGGCGCGGCCATCACCAACACATCGGCGGCCAGCAACTCATCGGTCAGTTCGTTGGAACGGTCCAGGGAGGCCTGTTCAACCGTGCTGCGCTGCTCGGCAGGTTTCATCCAGCCGCCCAACAGATTGGCATCCAGGTGCGGAACCGGGTTGATGGCGAGGTCTCGTACGGTGATCTGATCAGCCGGATGGGCGACTTTCCATTGGCTGATGAATTGTTGGGTCAGCTGGCGGGAGATTGAGTCCTGCTGACGGGCGCTGCTTTCGATGATCAGAACACGGGCCATGATTATGTAAGCTCCATCGGTGAATGCTGTAAGGCGATGGAGTAAAGGTTAGACAGGGTCCGTTCGATTAAAAAGCGTAAAAAACTGCTATAACCCATCTAGAAATTTGTTTATAAGCGGAGTATTGCTGTACGCAAGCTCCGCTTTTGCCTTATTTCGGTGCGCATGTCAGCTGGATACGCATCTTGATGATGGCACGGCTGAAATTGGCCGTGGTGTTGGTGGTTTTCCCTGCCGCGACCGTGACCTTGCGCGTACGCGGGGCTTCCGGACCATTGGTAAAGCGTACCTTGCACTCCGCGTCATTGGGGCCGTAGTTGGTGAGTTGGATCGAACTGATATTGCTGTCGACGTCTGACGCGCTGTAATCGATCTTCACGCCCTGAATGTCTTTCGTCACATCGGTACTGAATGCAAACGCACTCAACGGCAGCAACGCCAGCAGCACACAACAGAATTTTCTCATTCGGCAGTCTCCAATAAGGACCGCCAGCTTAGGACAAGAGGAGCTCATCTTGAAAGCGCCCCGCGTTACCCTTGATCAATGGCGCACCTTGCAAGCCGTGGTCGACCATGGCGGCTTCGCCCAGGCGGCCGAAGCGCTGCACCGCTCGCAATCCTCGGTGAGCTACACCGTGGCCCGCATGCAGGATCAGCTCGGCGTGCCGCTGCTGCGCATTGACGGGCGCAAGGCCGTGCTCACCGAAGCCGGTGAAGTGCTGCTGCGCCGCTCCCGGCAACTGGTGAAAAACGCCAGCCAACTGGAAGACCTGGCCCACCATATGGAACAAGGCTGGGAAGCCGAGGTGCGGCTGGTGGTCGATGCCGCTTACCCCAACGCCCGCCTGGTGCGCGCCCTCACTGCCTTTATGCCGCAAAGCCGTGGCTGCCGGGTGCGTTTGCGCGAAGAGGTGTTGTCCGGCGTCGAAGAGCTGTTGATGGACGGCATGGCCGACCTCGCCATCAGCGGGTTCATCATTCCCGGTTACCTCGGTACGGAAATGAGCGACGTCGAATTTGTCGCCGTGGCCCACCCCGAACATCCGCTGCATCAATTGCACCGCGAACTGAGCTTCCAGGATCTGGAAAGCCACATGCAGGTGGTGATCCGCGACTCCGGCCGCCAGCAGCCACGGGACGTCGGCTGGCTCGGCGCCGAGCAGCGCTGGACCGTCGGCAGCCTGCCCACCGCCGCCACCTTCGTCAGCAGCGGCCTGGGCTTCGCCTGGCTGCCGCGACACCTGATCGAACGCGAACTCAAGGAAGGCCTGCTCAAGCTACTGCCCCTGGAACGGGGTGGCAGCCGCAACCCGACCTTCTATCTTTACTCGAACAAGGACAAACCCCTGGGCCCGGCCACGCAGATTCTCGTCGAGTTGCTGCGCACCTTCGACACTGCACCACTGGACGCGCCATTCGCCGCACCGCAGCAAGCCTGAACAAGGAGTTCACGTGGCCTATTTCGAACATGAAGGTTGCACCCTGCATTACGAGGAATATGGCCACGGCGCGCCGCTGATCCTGATCCACGGCCTGGGCTCCAGTTGCCTGGACTGGGAACTGCAAGTGCCCGTGCTGTCCCAACACTATCGCCTGGTGGTGGTGGATGTGCGCGGTCACGGCCGCTCCGACAAACCCCGTGAGCGCTACAGCATCGCCGGCTTCACCGCCGACCTGGTGGCCTTGATCGAACACCTGCAGCTACCGCCGGCCCACGTGGTCGGCCTGTCCATGGGCGGCATGATCGCCTTTCAACTGGCAGTGGATGAGCCGCAAATGCTCAAGAGCCTGTGCATCGTCAACAGTGCGCCCCAGGTCAAGGTTCGCAGCGCCAGCGACTATTGGCAGTGGGCCAAACGCTGGAGCCTGGCGCGTATTCTCAGCCTGAACACCATTGGCAAAGCCCTGGGCAGCATGCTGTTTCCCAAGCCCGAACAGGCCGAACTGCGGCGCAAGATGGCCGAACGCTGGGCAAAAAACGACAAACGTGCTTACCTCGCCAGCTTCGATGCGATTGTTGGCTGGGGCGTACAGGAACAACTTTCGAAAATCTCCTGTCCAACCCTGGTCATCAGCGCCGACCACGACTACACCCCCGTGGCGCAGAAAGAAATCTATGTAAAACTGCTGCCCGATGCGCGGCTGGTGGTGATCGAGGATTCCCGCCATGCCACGCCGCTGGACCAACCCGAACGCTTCAACAACACCCTGCTCGATTTTCTCAAGACAGTCGAAACCACAACCCAGGATCACTGACCCATGCTGAAAAAAATCGCCTTCTTTGCCGGTTCCGTACTGTTCGCTGCCAACCTGATGGCGGCCGAACCCGCCAAGGCACCCCACGTCTTGATCACCACCACCAATGGCGACATCGAGATCGAACTGGACCCGGTCAAGGCCCCGATCAGTACCAAGAACTTCCTGGCCTATGTCGACAAAGGCTTCTACACCAACACCATTTTTCACCGGGTAATCCCGGGTTTCATGGTGCAGGGCGGTGGTTTTACCCAGCAAATGTCGCAAAAGCCGACCGAAGCACCGATCAAGAACGAAGCCAGCAACGGCCTGCATAACGTGCGCGGCACCCTGTCGATGGCGCGTACCAACGACCCGAACTCCGCCACCAGCCAATTCTTCATCAACGTTGCGGACAATGCCTTCCTCGACCCGGGCCGTGATGCCGGTTACGCGGTGTTCGCCAAAGTGGTCAAGGGCATGGACGTGGTCGACATCATCGTCAACTCGCAGACCACCACCAAGCAGGGCATGCAGAACGTGCCAATCGATCCTGTCCTGATCAAGTCGGCCAAGCGCATCGACTGAAGGCTACAGGGAGTTTCGCGCGAGGCCCGCAAGGCGTCGCGCGCATTTGAACAGGAGAGCCCGCCGCGCGGGCGTCAGACCTAATGCTCTATCGTCGTTTTGAACAACTGATCGACATCTTCCGCGAACCTCCCAGCGCGGCCCCTCCAGACAAAGTCCTACCCTTCTACGTCTATTACCTGCGCCAGGTATGGCCAAGCTTTGCCGCCTTGCTGGTGGTGGGCCTGATCGGCGCGCTGATCGAAGTGGCGCTGTTCAGCTACCTGAGCCGCATCATCGACCTGGCCCAGGGCACGCCGCCCGCCAACTTCTTCCAGATCCACGCCACCGAGCTGATCTGGATGGCCGTGGTCGCCCTGCTGTTGCGCCCGATCTTCGGCGCCCTGCATGACCTGCTGGTGCACCAGACCATCAGCCCCGGCATGACCAGCCTGATCCGCTGGCAAAACCACAGCTATGTGCTCAAACAGAGCCTGAACTTCTTCCAGAACGATTTCGCCGGGCGCATTGCCCAGCGCATCATGCAAACCGGCAACTCCCTGCGCGACTCCGCAGTGGCCGCCGTGGACGCGATCTGGCACGTGGCGATCTACGCCATCAGCGCCCTGGTGCTGTTCGCCGAAGCGGACTGGCGCCTGATGATCCCGCTGATCACCTGGATCGTCGCCTACAGCCTGGCCCTGCGGTACTTCGTGCCACGGGTCAAGGAGCGCTCGGTCATCTCCTCCGAGGCACGCTCAAAACTGATGGGGCGGATCGTCGACGGCTACACCAACATCGCCACCTTGAAGCTGTTCGCTCATACCAATTTCGAGCAGAACTACGCCAGGGAAGCGATCGTCGAGCAGACCGAGAAAACCCAGTTGGCCAGCCGCGTCGTGACCAGCATGGACATCGTGATTACCACCATGAACGGCCTGCTGATTGTCACCACCACCGGCCTTGCCCTGTGGCTGTGGACCCAATCCCTGATTTCGGTGGGCGCCATCGCCCTGGCCACCGGCCTGGTGATTCGTATCGTCAACATGTCCGGCTGGATCATGTGGGTGGTCAACGGCATTTTCGAAAACATCGGCATGGTCCAGGACGGCCTGAAAACCATCGCCCAGCCGCTGGCAGTGACCGACCGGGAAAATGCCCCGCGCCTGGAAGTGCCCCATGGCGAGGTGCGGTTCGATCAGGTGGATTTCCACTACGGCAAGAAGAGCGGGATCATCAGCGGCTTGAACCTGGCGATTAAACCGGGTGAAAAGATCGGCCTGATCGGTCCGTCCGGCGCGGGCAAATCCACCCTGGTCAACCTGCTGTTGCGCCTGTACGACCTGCAAGGCGGCCGTATCCTGATCGACGGCCAGAACATCGCCGACGTCGCCCAGGAAACCCTGCGCGAACAGATTGGCATGATCACCCAGGACACCTCGCTGCTGCACCGCTCGATCCGCGACAACTTGCTGTATGGCAAGCCGGACGCCACCGACGAAGAGCTTTGGGCCGCCGTGCACAAGGCCCGCGCCGACGAGTTCATCCCATTGCTGTCGGACGCCGAGGGCCGCACCGGCCTCGACGCCCACGTAGGCGAACGCGGGGTGAAACTCTCCGGCGGGCAACGCCAGCGCATCGCCATCGCCCGGGTACTGCTCAAGGACGCGCCGATCCTGATCATGGACGAAGCCACCTCCGCGCTGGATTCGGAAGTCGAAGCGGCGATCCAGGAAAGCCTGGAAACCCTGATGCAGGGCAAGACAGTGATCGCCATCGCCCACCGGCTGTCCACCATTGCCAGAATGGACAGGCTGGTGGTGCTGGAAAAAGGCCAGATCGCCGAGACCGGCAGCCATGCCGAATTGCTCGCACACGGCGGTTTGTATGCGCGATTGTGGCAACACCAGACCGGTGGCTTCGTCGGAATAGACTGATTCCGTTGGTTAACTGCAACCTCAATTCCGAACAATTCTGACAGTTTTCTCTATCCCGCTGGTCTTGCTACACAATCCTGCTGTACTCCAATCAGGCCCCAGGAGGGCCCTGATTTAAGGCAGCAGGGATGCATCACAGACCCGTTAATCAGATAGAGCAATCTATTAAGGATGTGTTCATGTCACTGTTCAAACGTTCCGTTACGGAAGGACTGGGTACGTTTTGGCTGGTGTTGGGTGGCTGCGGCAGTGCGGTACTGGCCGCATCGTCCCCGGTCGGGATCGGTGTGCTCGGTGTGGCCCTGGCGTTCGGGCTCACGGTGCTGACCATGGCATTTGCCATCGGGCACATCAGCGGTTGTCACCTGAACCCTGCAGTGTCGGTGGGGCTGGTAGTGGGCGGAAGATTTCCGGCCAGGGAGTTACCGGCGTACATCGTGTCCCAGGTAATCGGCGGCGTCGTTGCCGCTGCACTGTTGTACTTCATAGCCAGCGGCAAGCCGGGGTTCGAACTGGCTTCGGGCCTGGCCAGCAACGGCTACGGCGAGCATTCGCCTGGTGGTTATTCGATGGCAGCGGGGTTTGTGTGCGAGCTGGTGATGACGGCGATGTTCGTGTTGATCATCCTCGGCGCCACCGACCGTCGTGTGCCGACGGGCTTCGCGCCCATTGCCATTGGCCTGGCGCTGACGCTGATCCACCTGATCTCGATCCCGGTCACCAACACCTCGGTCAACCCGGCCCGCAGCACCGGCCCGGCGCTGATTGTCGGCGGTTGGGCGCTCCAGCAGTTGTGGATGTTCTGGCTGGCGCCGATCCTCGGTGCAGTGGTCGGCGGCATTACCTATCGATGGCTCGGCACGGAAAAAACCGCCTGAGCCAGACAGGTTCAGCCCTGCCGATAAGGCAGGGCTGCTCTCGCCTCCTCGGCATATGCCAGGATCCCCACGCTTTCGCGCTCCAGGAAATCCGCCACGGCGGTCTTCAATCCCGGGTGTCGCAGGTAATGCCAGGAGTGCGTGATCACCGGCTCAAACCCGCGAATCAACTTGTGCTCGCCCTGGGCGCCGGCGTCGAAACGCTGCAGGCCATGGGCAATCGCGTAATCCATGCCTTGGTAGAAGCAAGTCTCGAAATGCAGCCGGTCGAACTCGGCCAGGCAGCCCCAGTAACGCCCATAAAAGCTGTCGCCGCCGATCAGGCTGAAGGCCATGGCCACCGGCCGTGAACCTTGCTTGGCCAGCACCACGCGAATCGCCTCGGGCATGCGCTCGGCCAGCAGGCTGAAAAAATTCCGGGACAGGTAGGGCGATTGTCGGCGTATGGCGTAGGTATTGGCGTAACAGGCGTAGACAAAATCCCACTGTGCCTCGCTCAACTCATGGCCTTGCAGCCACTCGAAATCGATGCCCTGCCCCGCCACTTGCTCGCGCTCCTTGCGCATCTGTTTGCGCTTGCGCGAACTCAGCGCGTCGAGAAAGTCCTGGAAGTCGCGGTAGCCGCGGTTTTGCCAATGAAACTGGCAGCCCAGGCGTTGCAGCCAACCCGGCTGCCGGGCCAGTGCGGTGTCTGCGAGGGCGTCGGTAAAGTTGATATGGGCGCTGGAAAGGCCTTCGATTTCCAGGTAACCGGGCAGGCTTTTAAGCAATTCGAAACCGTCCTCGGCGCTGGCGGCCAACAGGCGCGGGCCGCTGACCGGGCTGAAGGGCACGGCCGTCAGCAATTTCGGGTAGTAGTCGATGCCCGCCCGCTCGCAGGCATCGGCCCAACCGTGGTCGAACACGTACTCGCCATAGGAATGCCATTTGCGATAGCTGGGCAACGCGGCAATCAGCCGTCCACCTTCATAATGCAGCAAATGCTCGGGCTGCCAGCCGGAGTGCGGGCCGATGCTGGCGCTGTCTTCCAGGGCACTGAGGAACGCATGGCGCAGAAACGGCTGATCGACGGGGACCAACGCGTTCCATTCATCGGGCGCAATCTCGGACAGGTTATTCAAACGTTGTAACGGCATCCCATTCCCCGACGGTCACGGCTTTGTGTAGGAGCGAGCGTGCTCGCGATGATCGTTAACGACAACGCGACCATTCTGACAGAACGCGGTGATCTCGGGTTCTTCGCGAGCAAGCTCGCGCCTACAGGACACGGCGCAAAAAAAAGCCCCGCCAAACGGCGGGGCAAACCAAATGAGGAGCGCTTTGACGGATGAAGAAAGAGCGCTTTGGAGCGGTATTACAGGTTGCCTAGAACACGTATTGCACGCGGGCCACGATGGCGTCGCCGCTGTCGTCGCCATTGGCGTTCTGGATCTTGTCAGTGCTGACCTTGAGGTAGTTGGCAGACACCTTCACCGCTTCGTTGGCGTACCAGTTGACACCGATGGTGTTCAGGCTTGCCTTGGCGTCACCCACTTCACGGGTCGCGCTGTTACGCACCACGTTTTTGTCGTCAACGCTGATGTTGTCGTAGCGGTAGAACACTTCCCACGCACCGAACTGCTTGTTCTGCGGCTTGATGGTGTCGAACTTGGCGCCGTCGAGTTTGTAGACCCGGGACTCGCCGGTCAGCGTGTAGGCCACCTGGCCGTAGAAACCCGTGGCCTTCACATCCTGATAAGCGCTGCTGTCGGCCTTCATCTTGCGGTTCAGGTATTCGGCCTGCAGGGACAGCGGACCGCGGGCGAAGGCAAATTCGCCGCCGAACACCGTGTCGGTGTCGTAGGCGTCGTTCGCGGTCAGGTTGCCGGAGTCCAGCCCTACACCGCCGCCGAAGGTCGCACGGTTGCCGTTGGCCCCGGCATCGTTACCGCCGTTGGTGGCAACGCCACGAGCGTCCAGGCGAGGACGGATCCGCGAGTCGAACGAGGTGTCCTTCAGGTCACGCACCGCCACGTCCACACCCAGGTGCAAGACGTTGCCGCTGTCGTGCATCGGCGCAAACACGGCACGGCCGTTGAACTGCTTCACGCCTTTGCCGTCCTTGTCGTTGATGTCCTTGGACGACACGCTGGAGGACAGGTAGGCCATGTCAGCCACCACGGCGCTGACCTGCAGGCCCATGCCGTTCTCGTGGGAGTTGATCCAGTCGGCGACTTCATAACCGAGGTTACGCTCGATGGCGGTCACCCATTTGGAACTGGTGGCTTTTTCCAGGCCGAAGTCCTGGTCGAAACGACCCGCGCGGATCACCACTGGCTTGAAGCCTACGTACGAGAAGGACGCTTCGTCGAAGTAGCCATCATCGGCATTGCCGGAGTTGTGGGAAAAGTCGTAGTTGATCTGGTATTTCCAGTCCTTGTACACCGTGCCGCCCAATTCGAGGTAGGCACGTCGGAAGTATGTGGCGTCAGCCGAGTTGCCATTCTTGGTGTAAAAGCCATCAAACGTGCCGTAATCGGCCTGCAAACGACCACCCAGCTTGAAGCTGAAATTCTGGTCGGTGGTTGCAACCTCAAGGCCGCCCTTGGTTTTGACAACGATATCGGCACCGTCAGTAGTGACAGTACCGGCGAAAGCCTGGGCGGTAACGGCCAGGGCCAAGGCGCTGGCCGCGAAACCGGCGAAGTGCTTACGGATCATCGAAGAATTCCCCTAATTGATGGTCTTGTGCATTGGTAAAACACGCGGTTTAGAGCCGCTGGTGTTGGGGGGCGATCTTGGCGAGGGGATATTTCAGCTGGGTTGCCGGAACATAAAGATTTTGTTACTCGGGAACTTTTTAATAGCCATTCGAAATAAGCCAGAGCCTACGGAAATCAAGGCTCCAGCCCTGAAAACTGGTGAAAATGGCAGATGATACAAAATGTAAAAACACCTGATAAAAATGAAATATTTTTCATCTTGGTTGTTTTTTGAGCAAAAAAAAGCCCGCATCTTTTGTCGATGCGGGCTTCGTTTCAGTGTGAAAAGTGATGGATATTATTGGTCGCGGGAGCGCTCGGCGGCCAGGCGTTCGGCCAACGCATCAACATCGGCGATAGGCGGCTCGGGCAGGATCTTCAGCGTCGCCTGCATCAAGCGCATCTGCCGGATAAAGCGCCGGCAGTTGGGGCAGAACATCAGGTGATGGCGCACCAGCAGGCGCTCGCGAAAGGTCAGTTGCCCATCGAGATAGTCACTGGAACGTGCCACTTGTTCCTTACAGGTCAACATTCGCCGGTTTCCTCAAAATGCTCCACCGTGGCGAAGACTTTAAGCCGTGCTCGATGCAACAGCACACGAACATTGGAGAGCGATAGCGTCAGAAGATTACAAATCTCCTCCAACTCCAGCCCCTGACGTTCGCGCAGCAGCAGTACGCTGCTTTGCAGCTCGGAAAGACTGGCCAGTGTGTGCTCCAGGCATTTACGCAATTCGTCTTCAGTGAGCAGGGCTTCGGGCGTGTCCTGGTGCCAGGCAAACGGCGCGACGGCCCAGTGGCCATCTTCGGGCACAAAGCGATCATCACCGATGGTGCCATGGGGCGCCGGCAAGTCATCGAGCAGTACTTCCCGGCGGTTTTGCTTGTAGCGGCCCTTTGCCGAGTTGGCAGTAATGGTCAGCAGCCAGGTCTTGAGGCTGGAACGCCCCTCGAATTTCGCCAGGTTGCGCACCACCGAGAGCCAGGCGTCCTGCACCACCTCGTCGGCATGGCGCTGGCCAACAATGGCATAGGCCACCGCGCGCATAGCGCTCTGGTAAGTGGTGACCAACTCCTTGTAGGCCCGCTGCTCACCCTTGAGCAATCGTTCAAGCAGGTGCGCGTCGTCCGCTGCTGCCATTCAAGACCTCGATTTCAAAACATGATCAGCGTTTGCGCAGGATCACGCTACCAATCGAATACCCTGCGCCAAACGAGCTAAGCACAGCCACAGCGCCCTTGGGCAAGTCGTCCTGGTAGGTGTGGAACGCAATCACCGAACCCGCCGAACTGGTGTTGGCGTAAGTATCGAGGATCACCGGCGCCTCTTCCACAGAAGCCTCGCGGCCCAGCAGTTTCTTCACGATCAGATGATTCATGCTGAGGTTGGCCTGGTGCAGCCAGAAACGCTTCACATCGCCAACATTCAGCTGGTTTTCCGACAGGTGCTTGCCGATCAACTCGGCGACCATCGGGCAGACATCACGGAAGACTTTGCGGCCTTCCTGCACGAACAGCTTGTCCGGGGCACCAATCCCCTCTTCCGCCGCGCGGTTGAGGAAGCCGAAGTTATTGCGGATGTTGTTGGAGAACTTGGTCAGCAACTTCGTGCTCACCACGTCGAACTGATGCTCGGAAGTGGCCAGGTCGGCCCGCTCCAGGATCACGGCGGTGGCCGCATCGCCAAAGATGAAATGGCTGTCGCGGTCGCGGAAGTTCAGGTGGCCGGTGCAGATCTCCGGGTTGACCATCAGGATCGCCCGCGCCTGGCCCAGCTGGATGCTGTTGGCGGCGTTCTGGATACCGAAGGTCGCCGAGGAACACGCCACGTTCATGTCAAAGCCAAAACCCTGGATACCCAGCGCTTCCTGGACTTCGATGGCAATCGCCGGGTACGCCCGCTGCAGGTTGGAACAGGCGACGATCACACCGTCGATATCGGCGGCGGTCTTGCCGGCGCGCTGCAAGGCTTGCTCGGCAGCACTGACGGCCATCTGGCAGAGGATCGACCATTCGTCGTTGGAGCGCTCGGGCAGGCGTGGCGCCATGCGTTGCGGGTCGAGAATGCCGGCCTTGTCCATGACAAAGCGGCTCTTGATGCCCGAGGCCTTCTCGATAAAGGCGGCGCTGGATTCGGTCAGGGCCTCCACGTCACCGCGTTCAATGGCGGCGGCGTTATCCAGGTTGAACTGTTGCACGTAAGCATTGAAAGACTGCACCAGCTCTTCGTTGGAGATGCTGTTGGCCGGGGTGTACAGGCCTGTGCCGCTGATGACGACGTTATGCACGGTCGTTCCTCTAAATCTGTTCAGGCAGAAGGGTATTGGTACCGTCGTACCAAACCGTAAGTAGTTTTATGCCGCCCAGCGGCCTTCAAACTGGAAACGCTTTATTCCATCGCGCCACGGCTGCACCAGCCCAACTCGACGATCCCGGCATTTATAACCGCGAAGTTTGCCACAACATCGGACACTTGGCGCCTATCCCGCACAAACACCTTCCCTGTGGCGAGCGAGCAAGCTCGCTCGCCACAGTTGCTTGCCGCACGTCGGTCACGCTTCGACCAGGCTCCATTGCTTGCTCAGGCGCTTCTCGGAAATCGGTACCTTGGTGCCCAACTGCTGGGCAAACAGCGAAACCCGGTATTCCTCCAGCCACCAGCGATACAGCTCCAGCTGAGGGTCGCGCTTGCCTTCCTGGGCGTGTTTGTTCAGGCGGTTCTGATACTGGCTCCACAAGCCGCCCAACTCGGTACTCCAGACCCGGTCCTTCTGCACCTGGCTTGGCAATTTCTCCAGGCGCAGCTCGATGGCCTTGAGGAAGCGCGGCAGTTCCTTGAACCATTGCGCCGGGGTTTCCCGTACGAAACCGGGATACACCAGATTGCTCAGTTGCTGCTTGATATCATTCAGCGCCACCGCCTGGGCCAGGTCAATCTTGCCCTTGAAGCGTTTTTGCAGGCCATGCCACAGTTTCAAAATTTCGAGGGTCAGGCGCGCCTGGCGCTCGGCGTGCTCGGTCCAACTGCCACGCTTGCGCTCGGCCAGGGCGGCCAGGCCGGCGCCGTCCCGCGGCAGGCTGGCTTCGCCTTCCAGCACGCAACTGTCGAGGCTGGCCAACAGAATGTCTTCCACCAGGGCTTCGATACGCCCCAGCTCGCGGTACATCAACCCCAACTCGGTCAGGCCCGGCAATTTGCCCCGCAGGAACTTTGCCGGCTCGGCCAGTTGTTGCAGCAGCAGGCGCTGCAAGGCTCGACGGTGCTGGAACTCAGCCTCGGCAGCGGTAGAGAAACGCCCTTCCTTGACCGTGCCGTTTTCTTCGACCAAGGCCGGATACACCGTCATCGACAGCCCGGCAATGTTTTGCTGGGTTTTCTCGGCCACCGCCGCGAACACCTTGGCCTCCACCGGCTGCTGGCTCTTCGCAGTCTGCGGCACCGCCAACGCAGCTTGGCTGGCCTCGGCGAAACGCGCGGTCAACTCGGCCAGGTCGCGGCCCTCACCGAGGAACTTGCCCTGGCCGTCGACTACTTCCAGGTTCATCTTCAGGTGGCTCTCCACCTGCTGCGCAGCCTCGGCCCAGGCCTCATCGCTGACCCGTGCCCCGGTCATGCGCAGCAACTCGCGCCCCAAGGCCTGAGGCAACGAGCCTTGGCCAAACTCGATACGTTGCAACGCCGCCTTGACGAAATCCGGCACCGGCACGAAGTTCTTGCGCAGGGCCTTGGGCAAGTTGCGCACCAGGGCAATGCACTTGGCCTCGATCACACCCGGCACCAGCCATTCCAGGCGCTCGGGCGGCAAGGCCGGCAACAACGGCGCCGGTACGCGCAGGGTCACACCGTCCCGTGGATGGTTGGGTTCGAAGTGATAACTCAAGGCAAGCGCCAGGTCGCGCAGGTGCAAGGTGTCGGGGTAATGGGCGGCGGTGACTTCGCTGGCCTCGCGGGCCAGTACGTCTTCTTCGCGCATGATCAACAGTTGCGGGTCTTTCTGGCTGTTGACCTTGTACCAACTGTCGAAGGTCGCAGTCTGGTGGATCTCGGCGGGCAGGCGCGCATCGTAGAAGGCGTACAGCGTTTCCTCGTCCGCCAGGATATCGCGCCGGCGGGCCTTGGCTTCCAGTTCGTCGAGCTGCTCCAGCAATTGCTGGTTGGCCGTCAGGCAGCGGGCCCGGGACTGGATCTCGCCGCGCACCAGGCCTTCGCGGATAAACAGCTCGCGAGACGTCACCGGATCAATCGGCCCGTAATGCACCGGCCGGCGCCCGACGATGATCAACCCGAACAGGGTGATCTGCTCAAACGCCACCACCTGGCCGCGCTTCTTTTCCCAATGGGGTTCGAAGTGGTTTTTCTTGATCAGGTGCCCGGCCAACGGCTCGATCCAGTCGGCGTCGATCTTGGCCACCATCCGCGCGTACAGCTTGGTGGTTTCCACCAGCTCGGCGGTCATCAGCCATTGCGGACGCTTCTTGCCAATACCCGACGACGGGTGAATCCAGAAACGCCGCTGACGCGCGCCGAGGTAATCGCCCTCTTCGGTCTTCTGGCCAATCTGGCTGAGCAGGCCGGACAGCACCGCCTTGTGCAGTTTGGGGAAGTCCGCCGGTTCTTTATTGACGGTCAACTGCATGTCGCGACAGATCAGGCTCAACTGGCGGTGGGAGTCACGCCATTCCCGCAGGCGCAGGTAGTTCAGGAAATTCTTGCGGCACCAATTGCGCAGCGGGCTGGCGGTCAATTCCTGGCGCTGCTCTTCAAAACCACGCCACAGGTTCACCAACCCGGCGAAGTCCGAATCCGCGTCCTTCCATTGTGCGTGAGCCTGGTCGGCGGCTTGCTGGCGCTCCGGCGGACGCTCGCGCGGGTCCTGGATCGACATGGCGCTGGCGACGATCAGCACTTCCTGCAGGCTGCCAAGCTTGGCCGCCTCCAGCAACATGCGGCCCATGCGTGGGTCCACCGGCAGACGCGCCAACTGGCGGCCCATCGGTGTCAGCTGGCTGTTGCGGTCAACGGCGGATAACTCTTGCAGCAGGTTGAAACCGTCGCTGATGGCCTTGCCGTCCGGCGGCTCGATAAACGGGAAATCGGTGATCTCGCCCAGGCGCAGGTGCAGCATCTGCAGGATTACGGCCGCGAGGTTTGTGCGAAGAATCTCGGGGTCGGTAAATTCCGGGCGCCCGATAAAATCCTCTTCGCTGTACAAGCGCACGCAGATACCGGGTTCGACCCGCCCGCACCGGCCTTTACGCTGGTTGGCACTGGCCTGGGAAATCGCCTCGATCGGCAGTCGCTGCACCTTGGCCCGGTAGCTGTAGCGGCTGATGCGCGCGGTGCCGCTGTCGATCACATAACGAATGCCTGGCACGGTCAGCGAGGTTTCCGCGACGTTGGTCGCCAGCACCACACGCCGGCCCGGGTGCGACTGGAAGATCCGCTGCTGCTCCGCCGGCGACAGGCGCGCATACAGCGGCAGGATTTCAGTGTGCTTGAGCTGGGCCTTGCGCAGCATGTCGGCGGCGTCGCGAATCTCGCGCTCGCCGGGCAGGAACACCAGCACATCGCCGGGGCTCTTGCGCTCGCTGCGCTCGAAGGCGGCGATCTCATCGAGGGTGGCGAGAATCGCCTGGTCGACGGTCAGGTCGTCCTCGACGCGGTTGCCCTCCTCGTCCTGCTCCAGGGTCAGCGGGCGGTACCAGGTTTCCACCGGGAAGGTGCGGCCCGACACCTCGACAATCGGCGCATCGTCGAAGTGCTTGGAAAAGCGCTCCAGGTCGATGGTGGCCGAGGTGATGATGACCTTGAGGTCCGGGCGACGCGGCAGCAGGGTTTTCAGATAACCCAGCAGGAAGTCGATGTTCAGGCTGCGTTCGTGGGCTTCGTCGACGATGATCGTGTCGTAGCGTTCGAGATAGCGGTCGTTCTGGGTTTCGGCCAGCAGGATGCCGTCGGTCATCAGCTTGATCAGGGTGTTGGAATCACTCTGGTCTTCAAACCGCACCTGATAACCCACCAGGGAACCCAGCGGCGTTGCCAACTCTTCCGCGACCCGGCTCGCCACGCTGCGCGCCGCAATCCGCCGCGGCTGGGTGTGGCCGATCAGGCCGTATTGGCCGCGGCCGATTTCCAGGCAGATTTTCGGCAACTGGGTGGTTTTACCCGAACCGGTCTCACCGGCAATGATCAGCACCTGATGCTTGAGCAACGCTTCCTTGATCTCGTCACGCTTGGCGGCGATCGGCAGGCTGTCGTCATAGCGAATCACCGGCAGGCTGGCGCGCCGCGCCGTCACCTGGGCGCAGGAAGCCTGCATCCGCGTCACCCACTGCGCAAGTTTTTCCTCATCGGGTTTCTTGCGCAGCTCAAGCAGCTGCCGCCGCAGGCGGTGGCGGTCGACGAGCATGGCGTGATCGAGGTTTTTCAGCAGTTGGTCGATAGCGGGCGCTTGGTCAGTCATCAGGTACGCAAAGGTCGTCTATGTAGGCAGGGGGCGGATTGTCGCAGAAAAGCGCCGCCGCGCGCTCCCCTCATTCATTGTCCAGGCCCTTGCGCCGGTAAGGAAACACATCGATTACCTTGCCGGCGCGAATCGCCTCTTGCAGGCCTTTCCAGTAGTCGGCGTTGTACAACTCGCCGTGCAGTTCGTCGAACAGGCGGCGCTGGCCGGAATCAGCAAACAGGAATGGCGGGAACTCCTCGGGGAACACGTCCAGCGGACCGATGGAATACCAGGGCTCGGAGGCCATTTCATCTTCCGGGGTACGCGGCGCCGGGATGTGGCGGAAGTTGGCCTCGGTCAGGAAACAGATTTCGTCATAGTCGTAGAACACCACGCGACCGTGGCGGGTGACGCCAAAATTCTTCAGCAGCATGTCGCCCGGGAAAATATTCGCCGCCGCCAGTTGCTTGATCGCCAGGCCGTAGTCTTCCAGGGCTTCGCGCACCTGGGCTTCGTTGGCGTTTTCCAGGTAGAGGTTCAGCGGGGTCATGCGCCGCTCGGTCCAGCAGTGGCGGATCAGTACCGTATCGCCTTCGACTTCGACGGTACCGGCGGCGACTTCCAGCAGTTCGGCCAGGCATTCAGGCTCGAATTTGCTCAACGGAAAACGGAAGTCGGCGAACTCCTGGGTGTCGGCCATGCGCCCTACCCGGTCGACACTTTTCACCAACCGGTACTTCTCGATCACGGTGGCGCGGTTGACGTTTTTCGACGGTGAAAACCGGTCCTTGATGATCTTGAACACGGTGTTGAAGCCCGGCAGGGTAAACACGCTCATGACCATGCCGCGCACGCCCGGCGCCATGATGAACTGGTCATCGGTGGTGGCAAGGTGGTTGATCAGCGCCCGGTAGAATTCGGATTTGCCGTGTTTGTAGAAGCCGATGGAGGTGTACAACTCGGCGATGTGCTTGCCCGGCAGGATGCGCTTGAGGAAGCCGATAAACTCCGCCGGCACCGGCACGTCCACCATGAAATAGGAGCGGGTGAACGAGAAGATGATCGACACATCGGCCTCGTCGGTGATCAGCGCGTCGATCTGGATGCCGCGCCCTTCCCGATGCAGCAGCGGGATCACCAGCGGCCACTGTTCGTCGCGGGTGTAGATGCGCCCGACGAGGTACGCGCCTTTGTTGCGGTACAGCACCGAGGAAAACAGTTCGACGTTGAGGTCCGGGTCCTTGCACACCCAGTCCGGCAGGTTTTCGCGCAATTGCACCTCCAGGCGGCGCAGGTCGGCGGGCAAGTCGGCGTAGGGTTCGCTGAAACTGTAGTCGGCGAAAATCTGCTCCAGCATGCCCGCCAGCTTGCCGCCCGGCTTGTAGGTGCGGGTTTGCGCCGCCCGGGCGCGGCGCAGGCTGGGCCGGGTGGTGTGGATGAACATGCAGCCATCGCTGATCAGGTCATGGCTGAACAGGCCGCAAAACGTCGAGTTGTACCAGGTCTCGGACAGCTCATCGTCAAACCGCAGGTCGATCAGGCTGATGTAGGCACTTTTCACCAGCGGCCAGGCGGCAATGTCGAGCAACATGGCTTCATCGAAAGCTGCCCGCAGCCGCGCCGTGACTTCGCTGACCTTCTCTTCGTAAAGATTGATGCGCGCAGCCGATGCCGCCTGCCCTTGCTGCCACCGCGCCTTTTCAAAACGCTCCCGGGCGCCGTCGGTGATCTGGCGGAAGTGCTCGCGGTAGTCGTCGAAGCCGTCGAGGATCATCTGCGCAATGTCGAGGGCGGGCGTTGGCTGCGGCATTCGGGAAACCTCTGCGGGCATTTGGAGTGAGCTGAGCTTAGCCAGTGTGCGGGAACAGGAGAAGGATCATTTTTCATTCAGACTTGTACAAGATTGTTCATTTCGTACATTTATTTACTCTTTATTTAATTCGACTAACTGGTCAACAAAAAACCCGCGCGTCACGCTCCCGGCATTAAACGTTTCATCTACAGGCCTTATGTGACGTGGCCTGCCTGTGCGAGCCGGGGTAAATAAGAGTCTTTGCTCTACTGCTCCGTTACTGGTGGCTTCTCGACCATTGGATCCAACGTAAGGGAAACCCTGACTACCCTAGCTAGTGGCACTTTGCTATATAGCGCGCCCTCTCCCACCTAACAAGGTCAGAAGACCGATCCGGGAACAGGTTCTAACCGCCAAAGGAGCATTGAGATGTCATTGAGGAATATGGGGATCGGCCTGCGCGCCAGTCTGAGTTTTGGGGTTTTGGCCAGCCTGTTGATCGTGGTCGGCCTGTTTGGTTTAGGCCAGATGGCCAAGCTGCGGGAAAGCGCCCTGATCATCGAAGAGTCGTGGATGCCGAGTATTGAAAACATTCACGACAGCGCCGCCTGCGTCGCCAGCATCCGTCTGGAAGCGTTGCGCTTGCTCACCACCGATGAGTCCCGGGTGCGTGACAACAGCAAAAACCTGATCACCCGCCAGCGTGGCGACCTTGAAGAACTGCTGAACCGTCACGAAACCCTGCTGAGCAACGAGCAGGAACGCGACCTGCTCAAACAGTTGAAAGCCAACGTTGCGAACTATATGACGATCGTCGGCCAGATGATTCAACTGGTCGACCAGGACCAGCAGCAAAACGCCATGGACCTGCTCAACAGCCGCCTCGCCCCCCAAGGCATGGTCCTCAATAAAAGCCTGGAAGACATGATCACCTTCAACCAAAAAGGTGTGGAAGACGCCGCAACATCGGCAGCGCAGATGTACACCAGCGCCCAATGGGTGGTCGGCACCATCATCGTCACCGCCCTGATGGCAACTTTACTGCTGGCCTGGCTGCTGACCCGCAGCATCACCGCGCCCATTGGCCAGGCACTGACAGTGGCCCGCACCATCGCCTCCGGCGATCTGAGCCGGCCGATCGTCGTGGAGGGCAAGGATGAGCCGGCGCAACTGCTCACCGCGCTGGCCACCATGCAGGCCAACCTGCAGGAAACCATCCGTGGCATCAGCGAATCGTCGCAGCAGTTGGCCTCGGCGGCGGAAGAGATGAGTTCGGTAATGGAGCAGAGCACCCGCGGCCTGCAAGCGCAGAACGACGAGATCGAACAGGCTGCCACCGCCGTGACGCAGATGAGCGCGGCAGTCGATGAAGTGGCGGGCAATGCGGTGTCCAGCGCCGAAGCCTCCAAGGCCTCCGACGAAGACAGCAAGCACGGTCACTACCAGATCAGCGAAACCATCAGCTCGATCCAGAACCTGGTGGACGAAGTCCTCGGTGCCTCGACCAAGGCCGAGGGCCTGGCGGCACAGGCCCAGGACATCAGCAAGGTGCTTGAAGTGATTCGCGGGATTGCCGGGCAAACCAACCTGCTGGCACTCAACGCGGCGATTGAGGCGGCCCGCGCGGGCGAGGCCGGTCGTGGTTTTGCCGTGGTGGCTGACGAAGTGCGCTCCCTGGCACAACGCACCCAGGACTCCACCGAAGAAATCGAGCAGATGATCAACGGTATCCAGCAAGGTACCCAGGACACCGTCGGCGCCCTGAACAGCAGCGCCGAACACGCCGGCCAGACCTTGCAGCGGGCCAACAGCGCCGGCAGTGCACTGGAGAAAATCACGGCGGCGATCTCGCAGATCAGCCAGCGCAACCTGGTGATCGCCAGCGCCGCCGAGCAGCAAGCGTTGGTGGCCCGTGAGGTGGACCGCAGCCTGGTGAACATCCGGGACCTGTCGACGCAAACCGCCGCCGGTGCCACCCAGACCTCGGCGGCCAGCCAGGAACTGTCGCGGCTGGCGGTGGACCTCAATGGCTTGGTGACGCGTTTCGTGCTGTAAAACATGTATTAGCGATTGTGTCAGACAGGTCGGTGGGCAACACTTCCGCCCTTATCAAACTGGAGTTCCTCCGTGAGACCTGTCGACACCCTGCACCTGTTGGTGCTGGCCGCTATCTGGGGCGCGAGTTTTTTGTTCATGCGAATTATCGCGCCGGAAATCGGCACCCTTCCTACCGCGTTTTTCCGGGTGTCGATTGCCGCCACCGGCCTGCTGGTGATCCTCGCCATGATGCGGGTGAGTTGGGATTTCCAGGGCAAGTTCAAGACGGTCCTGTTGCTCGGGGTGATCAACTCGGGCATTCCCGCGACCATGTATTCAGTGGCGGCCCAAGTGCTGCCGGCCGGTTACTCGGCGATCTTCAATGCCACGACGCCACTGATGGGCGTGCTGATTGGCGGGTTGTTTTTCAGTGAGCGCCTCACGCCGTCGAAAATCGCCGGGGTATGCCTGGGCCTGTTCGGCGTTGGCATCCTGACCCGCGCCGGGCCGGTGGCCTTCGACATGGAATTGCTGATGGGTGCGCTGGCATGCCTGTTGGCGACCACCTGCTATGGCTTTGCCGGCTTTTTGGCACGCCGCTGGCTCGATCAACAGGGCGGGCTGGACAGTCGCCTGGCGGCCCTGGGCAGCATGCTCGGGGCCACGCTGTTCCTGTTGCCACTGTTTGCCTGGAGTGCCATCAGCCATCCACCGGTCAGCTGGGGTGGCTGGCCTGTTTGGTTGTCGCTGCTGGGGTTGGGGCTGGTATGCACGGCGTTTGCCTACATCCTGTACTTCCGCTTGCTGACGTCCATCGGCCCGGTGAAGTCGATGACCGTGACCTTCATGATTCCGCCATTCGGGGTGTTGTGGGGCGCGTTGCTGCTGGATGAGCCGTTGTCCATGGCGCATCTGTATGGCGGGTTGTTGATTGCGGGGGCGTTGTGGCTGGTGCTTCGGCCGGGGAAATTGGCCAGCAAGCTGTAGGAGCTTTTTGGCTCCTACAGCATTGGGTTTATCAGCCCTTACGGAACACAAAAGCCAATCCGACGATGATCAAGCCCATCCCCAGCAAGCTCAACATTGCCAGCTTGTTGCCGAAGATCAGGTAGTCCATCACCGCCGTCACCGCGGGCACCAGGTAGAACAAGCTGGTGACATTCACCAGGTTGCCCCGGGCAATCAGCCGGTACAGCAACAGCGTCGCCAGCAACGACACCACCAGCCCCATCCACAGCACCGGCACGAAAAAGCCGGTGTTGTGTTCAAAGTGGAACGGCTGGAACGGCACAAACACCGAGCACAACAGCAAGCCTGCCAGGTATTGCACAGGCAGCGTTCCCAACGGGTTATCGGTGATGCGCTTCTGCATGATCGAACCAAAGGTCATGCTGGCCAGGGCCAACAGGCCAAAAAGCATGCCTGCCAGGGACATGCCGGACATCCCGATGCCCTGGTACACCACCATGATCAACCCCGCCAATCCCAGCGCGAGGCCGAACATCCGGCTCCAGGAGCGCCGGCGCTCCATCAACACCACGGTCAGGATCGGCTGCACGCCCATGATGGTTGCCATCATGCCGGGCGTGACTTTGAGGTCCAGGGCCAGCAGATAGAAAATCTGGTAGGCCCCCAACAGCACCAGCCCGGTAGCCGCCGCGTAAAGCATCGGCTTGCCGGGACGCGGCAACTTCAGCTTGAGGATCGGTACCAGTATCACCAACCCCGCCAGGGCGATGGCGAAACGGATCAGCAGAAACGCAAAGGGTGAAGCGTGGGCCAGGCCCCATTTGGAGAAAATCGCCCCGCTGCTCCACAGCAAGACAAACAGGCTCGTCGAGGCCGCCGCGGCCACGGATTGTTTCGAAAGAACAGACATGGATACCACCTGTGATCAGGCAAAAAGCCAACTCAGCAACAGCTGAAATTCAGTAGGTTTTTTCAGGCGGGCACAGGGGAACAGCCATCAGCTGATCAGCCCGAAATGCCAACACCCGGCGGTGATACGACTGCGTACACCGGCGTGCTACTGACAGGTGGGGGGTAGTGACTGATCTGCGCAGGCTGCTGGCTCCCGCACGGCACGACCGCAGCGTTGACCGCTGAATCGACTACCGCTATGCGCAGGGAAGCTGGCATGTGCTGATCTTTTATGAAGGGATGAACAAGGTGTCTGGAAACACCTGCGGCCGACTATAACCAGCAGGGGACATGCTTTGCAATAACTTCGCCCGCACAAATCCAGCGCATAAAAAAACCGCTCATCGGAGCGGTTTTTTCGTGCCTGCAAAAGTCTTAACCAAACAACCAATACCCCAGCGCCGTCAGCACCACCACCGCCAGCACTGGCCGCAGGATGCGATAAGCCTTCGGATGCTTGCGCTTCCACTGCTTGACCACGCCACTGAAGCTGTCGCTGAAGCGCTTGCTCCAGGCATACGCCTGGTTGATCCCGCCAACGCGTTCGTCATCCAGGTTCTGCGGTGCGGTGGCGCGCCCCAGTTGCGCGCTGACCCAACGGTTGATGCGGGTCATCAGGCGGTTGCTCAGCGGGCGTTCGATGTCGCAGAACAGGATCACCCGGGTGTGCTCGGTTTCGTTCTTTACCCAGTGCACGTAGGTCTCGTCGAACATTACATCTTCACCGTCGCGCCAGGCGTACACCTGGCCGTCGACGAAAATACGGCAGTCGTCGGAGTTCGGCGTGGACAGCCCCAGGTGATAACGCAGCGAACCGGCAAACGGGTCGCGATGCGGGTTGAGGTGGCTGCCACCTGGCAACAGGGCGAACATCGCGCCCTTGACGTTGGGAATACTGCTGACCAGGGCCACGGTTTTCGGGCACAGCAGTTCAGCCGACGGCAACGGTTTGTCGTACCACTTGAGGTAGAAACGCTTCCAGCCCTTCTTGAAGAACGAGCCGAAACCGGCGTCGTTGTTCTTCTCCGCGGCGCGGATGTAGCCCTCGTCGAACAGGTGCATGGCCTCTTCGCGAATCACTTCCCAGTTGTCCTTGAGCACGTCCAGCTCCGGGAACTTGCTGCGGTCCAGGTACGGCTTGGACGGCACGGCGGAGAAGATGTACATCAAGGCGTTGTACGGGGCGAACAGCGCTGAATGGTTGACGAACTGACGCAACATCGGCAAACGGGCCTTGCCACGCAAATGCACATACAGCGTGCTGCCGATAAACAGCAGCAACACCGACAGTTTGGCGGCCAAAGAAAAGGTCATGCAGCAACTCCTGGAAATAGGCGTCTGGCCATTAGCCTCCCGTTAAGGGGAAACCAGACGTAGCAGCCGGCCATGATAAACACTCCGGGCCTCGGGAAAAACCCGCGCACTCCAACAATCAGCATCTAGCGGTGCGCGATAACGGGCCAATTATGCATAAGGGCCACGCCATCGCGCTGATTTGAATCAAGCCTGGTTTTCCTGATCGGTGAACAAATCGGCGAACAGCATGCTCGACAGGTAGCGTTCACCGGAGTCCGGCAGCACCACGACGATGGTCTTGCCCTGCATTTCCGGCTTCTCCGCCAGTCGCACCGCCACGGCCATCGCCGCGCCGCAGGAGATACCACACAGAATCCCCTCCTCCTGCATCAGGCGCAACGCCATGGTCTTGGATTCTTCGTCGCTGACCAGTTCGACCCGGTCGACCATCGACAGGTCGAGGTTCTTCGGCACAAAACCGGCGCCGATACCCTGGATCTTGTGGGGGCTGGGCTTGATCTCTTCACCGGCCAGCGCCTGGGTAATCACCGGCGAACTGATCGGCTCGACCGCCACCGACAGGATCGGCTTGCCCTGGATGTTCTTGATATAGCGCGACACCCCGGTGATGGTGCCGCCAGTGCCCACGCCCGCTACCAGCACGTCCACCGCGCCATCAGTGTCATTCCAGATTTCCGGACCGGTGGTTTTCTCGTGGATCGCCGGGTTGGCCGGGTTTTCGAACTGGGCCGGCATAAAGTACTTGGCCGGGTCGCTGGCAAGGATTTCGCCGGCTTTTTCAATCGCGCCCTTCATGCCCTTGGCCGGCTCGGTCAACACCAGTTCGGCGCCGAGGGCCTTGAGCACCTTGCGGCGCTCGATGCTCATGGAGGCGGGCATGGTCAGCAACAGCTTGTAACCACGGGCGGCGGCAACAAATGCCAGGCCGATCCCGGTGTTGCCGGAAGTCGGCTCGACAATGGTCATGCCCGGCTTGAGTTTGCCGCTGCCTTCGGCATCCCAGATCATGTTTGCGCCAATCCGGCACTTCACCGAATACCCCGGGTTACGCCCTTCGATCTTGGCCAGGATAGTCACGCCACGCGGCGCGATACGGTTGATCTGAACCAGGGGCGTGTTACCGATGGAGTGCGCGTTGTCTGCAAAAATGCGGCTCATGACGGGTCCTTAAGGCAATTTCAGGAAGGCCCCAAGGGTATGCCTCGTGTTGCAAGGCGTCCAGTCAAGCGAACGTCCGGCGGCGCCAGCAGTCAATCGCCTACACGGATGGAGAATTTTCCTATGAAACGTCGCTACAGTTGGCCGCTCTGGACCCTCGTCGGGGTCGTGGTACTGCTGGTCGTCCTGGATATCGCCCTGCCCTATCTGGTGCGCAATTACCTGAATGACAAACTCGCCGACATGGGCGATTACCGCGGCCAGGTCACCGATGTCGACCTCGCACTGTGGCGCGGCGCCTATCGGATCAACGGCCTGCAGATCGTCAAGGTCGACGGCAAGGTGCCGGTACCGTTCGTCAAGGCGCCGGTGATCGACCTGTCAGTGAGCTGGCATTCGCTGTGGTACGACCACGCAGTGGTGGCCGAGGCACAGTTCATCAAGCCGGAGCTGAACTTCGTCGACGGCGGCACCAACAAGCAGGCATCCCAGACCGGTCAGGGCACCGACTGGCGGGCCCAACTGAGCAAACTGTTGCCGATCACCCTCAACGAGGTGCGCATCAACGACGGCAAGATCGCGTTCCATAACTTCAGTTCGAAACCGCCGGTCAATATGTACGCGACCCAGGTCAACGCCAGCTTCTACAACCTGACCAACGTGGTGGATGTCAAAGGCCAGCGCGACGCGCGCTTCGACGGCAAGGCGCTGTTCCTGGGCCAGGCACCGCTGGAAGCCACCGCCACGTTCGACCCCTTGAGCAATTTCGAAAACTTCGAATTCCGCTTCCGGGCCCGGGATATCGAACTCAAGCGCATGAATGACTTCGCCTCGGCCTACGGCAAGTTCGACTTCAATGCCGGCACCGGCGACCTGGTGGTGGAAGCCCAGGCCGAAAAAGGCCAGTTGACCGGCTACATCAAGCCTTTGCTGCGCAATGTCGAAGTGTTCAACTGGCAGCAGGATGTCGAGAACAAGGACAAGGGCATCTTTCGGTCGATCTGGGAGGCGGTGGTTGGCGTCAGCGAAACCGTGCTGAAGAACCAGCAGAAAAACCAGTTCGCCACCCGCGTGGAGCTCAGCGGCAACGTGCACCAGCAAGATATCAGCGCGTTCCAGGCGTTTTTGCAGATTTTGCGCAATGGTTTTGTCCAGGCCTTCAACGCCCGCTATGAACAACCCAAGCCCTCGACAGATTGATCTTCAACGTGACTGCCCATTCAGAGACTGAATAGCCCGTCTGCGTTCACAGTCGCCGGGGCTGCGCGGTATAGTCGGGCCAAGCTGATTACTCGCCCGCTTCGGTCCTGCACCGTTCGGCGTCACGTTCGAGGATTGATAGATGAAGTTCGAAGGCACCCAGGCCTACGTTGCCACCGATGACCTGAAACTGGCCGTCAACGCCGCCATCACATTGGAGCGGCCACTGCTGGTCAAGGGCGAACCGGGCACCGGCAAGACCATGCTCGCCGAGCAACTGGCCGAATCCTTTGGCGCCAAGCTGATCACCTGGCACATCAAGTCCACCACCAAGGCGCACCAGGGCCTGTACGAGTACGACGCGGTGAGCCGCCTGCGGGACTCGCAGCTGGGCGTGGACAAGGTGCACGACGTACGCAACTACCTGAAAAAGGGCAAGCTCTGGGAAGCCTTCGAGTCCGAGGAGCGGGTCATCCTGCTGATCGACGAAATCGACAAGGCCGACATCGAGTTCCCCAACGACCTGCTGCAAGAACTCGACAAGATGGAGTTCTACGTCTACGAAATCGACGAGACCATCAAGGCCAAGAAGCGCCCGATCATCATCATTACCTCCAACAACGAAAAAGAGCTGCCGGACGCGTTCCTGCGCCGCTGCTTCTTCCACTACATCGCCTTCCCGGACCGCACCACCCTGCAAAAGATCGTCGACGTGCACTACCCGGACATCAAGAAAGACCTGGTCAGCGAAGCCCTCGACGTATTCTTTGACGTGCGAAAAGTACCGGGCCTGAAGAAAAAACCGTCCACCTCCGAACTGGTGGACTGGCTGAAACTGCTGATGGCCGACAACATCGGCGAAGCGGTACTGCGCGAGCGCGACCCCACCAAGGCCATCCCGCCCCTGGCCGGTGCCCTGGTGAAGAACGAGCAGGACGTGCAGTTGCTGGAACGCCTGGCGTTCATGAGCCGTCGCGGTAACCGATAAGGGCGATTGCCATGCTGCTCAACCTGTTCAATGAAATGCGTGCAGCCAAGGTGCCGGTGTCGGTGCGTGAGCTGCTGGACCTGATCAACGCGCTGAAACAGCGCGTGACCTTCGCCGACATGGACGAGTTCTACTACCTGGCCCGGGCGATCCTGGTGAAGGACGAACGGCATTTCGACAAGTTCGACCGGGCCTTCGGCGCCTACTTCAATGGCCTGGAAAAACTCGATGATCACCTGCAGGCGCTGATCCCCGAAGACTGGCTGCGCAAGGAATTCGAACGCTCGCTGACCGACGAAGAGCGCGCACAGATCCAGTCCCTCGGCGGCCTCGACAAGCTCATCGAAGAATTCAAGAAACGTCTCGAAGAACAGAAAGAACGCCACGCCGGCGGCAACAAGTGGATCGGCACCGGCGGTACCAGCCCCTTCGGCTCCGGCGGCTTCAACCCCGAAGGCATTCGCGTGGGGGATGCCGGCAAGCGCCAGGGCAAGGCGGTCAAGGTCTGGGACCAGCGCGAGTACAAGAACCTCGATGATTCGGTGGAACTGGGCACGCGCAACATCAAGATCGCCCTGCGCCGCCTGCGCAAGTTCGCACGCCAGGGTGCGGCGGAAGAGCTCGACATTGACGGCACCATCGACCATACGGCCCGCGATGCCGGGCTGCTGAATATCCAGATGCGCCCGGAGCGGCGCAACACCATCAAGCTGTTGCTGCTGTTCGACATCGGCGGCTCGATGGATGCCCATGTGAAGACTTGCGAAGAGTTGTTCTCGGCGTGCAAGACCGAGTTCAAGCACCTGGAGTATTTCTACTTCCACAATTTCATTTATGAATCGGTGTGGAAGAACAACATGCGCCGGGGCTCGGAACGCACCTCGACCCAGGATTTGCTGCACAAGTACGGTGCCGACTACAAAGTGATCTTTATCGGCGATGCGGCCATGGCGCCGTATGAAATCACCCAGGCCGGCGGCAGCGTCGAGCACTGGAATGAAGAGCCCGGGTATGTGTGGATGCAGCGGTTCATGGAGAAGTACAAGAAGCTGATCTGGATTAATCCGTACCCGAAAGATACCTGGGGCTATACGGCGTCCACCGGGATTGTCCGGGATTTGATCGAAGACCAGATGTTTCCGTTGACGTTGCGTGGGCTTGAGGAAGGGATGCGCTTTTTGTCGAAGTAATCTGTTTCCCAGACAACCACCATCAAATGTGGGAGCGGGCTTGCTCGCGAAGGCGGTGTATCAGCCAATATATTCGGTGACTGACACTGCGCTTTCGCGAGCAAGCCCGCTCCCACATTTTGTCCTGCGGCGGTCTTTAGTTTCTGGCAAGGTACTGCAAATACTCCACTTGCTGGCGATGCGCCGTTTCCTGCACCACCGGCGCCAACCTCACCTTCTTCCCCGGCAAGCACTGCGCCAGCCGCGCCAACGCCAATGGCGTCAACGCGCCCAATCGTGGGTAGCCGCCAATGGTCTGCCGGTCATTGAGCAACACAATCGGCTGCCCGTCCGGCGGCACCTGGATCGCCCCCAGCGGGATGCCTTCCGAGATCAGCGACGGCCCCTGATACTCCAGCGGCGTGCCAAGCAAGCGCATGCCCATGCGGTCGGCACGGCTGTCGAGGGTCCACTCGCTGTTGAACACATCAAACAGACTCTGCCCGCCAAACTGACCGATCTGCGCCCCGAGGATCACCTCCAGTGGCGCCTTGGAATCCAGCTTCGGCAATTGCCCGGCGGACAACACCTGCATCGCACCGCCCACGCCCGAATAGGTCAATTGCGCACCTTCGGCCAGTGACCGGCCAAAGCCATCCAGCCCGCCCAGTTCTTCACGTCCCACCGTGGCGCAGCTGCCCAGCACCTGCGGCGCATCAAACCCGCCCGGCGCTGCCAGGTAAGCCCGCGCACCGCTGAAAGGCTGGGTAAAACGCAAGCGCTGGCCTTTTTGCAGAATAAAGCTGCGCCCCGGGCTGATCGCGCGCTCGTCGACATACGCGCCCAAGTCCGCCCCGGCCAGCGCCAGCAGGCAATAGTCCTCGGCCTGCACGGTGAAGCCACCCAAGGTGATTTCCACCACCGGCGCATCCAGGGCATTGCCCAGCAACCAATTGGCCCACGACATCGACACCCAATCCAGCGCGCCGCCCTGGGTCACGCCCAAATGCCTGACGCCAAAACGTCCGGCGTCCTGCAACAGGCACAGCGGCGTGCTGGCCTCAATCAGCAAGCGGCTCATGCCTGCGCCTCCAACGGCGTATCATCACCGCCCAGGTTGATGAATTCGCGATGGCTGACCGCTTCGTAGCGCACGGTATCCCCCGGCTGCATCAGGCTGTAGCCCTCGCGTTCACGGTCAAACAGCTTGGCCGGCGTGCGGCCAATCAGGTTCCAGCCACCTGGCGAGACCACCGGATAAGCCGCCGTCTGCCGCTCGGCGATGCCCACGCTGCCCGCCGCCACCCGCTTGCGCGGGGTGTTGAGCCGCGGTGTCGCGAGCTGTTCATCCACCAGCCCCATAAAGGCAAACCCCGGGGCGAAGCCCAAGGCGAATACCTGGTACTCATGCTGGCTGTGACGGCGAATCACCTCCTCCACTGCCAGGCCACTGCGCTGCGCCAGCAACGCCAACTCCGGGCCGACACTCAGGTCATACCAGACCGGCAACACATGACATTGCCCGCTGCCCTTGGGTTCGGGCTGCAATTCCTTGAGCGCCTGGTCGATCAACGCCCGTGCCTGGCCAGGGTCCAGCGCCAGCAGGTCGTAGTGCACCATCAGGGTCGTGTAGGACGGCACCAGGTCCACCAGCGCCGGGCCAAAACCTTCGCGCAAACGGCGGGTGGCGGCGAGCATCCAGGGCATGTTGTCTTCGGCGATCACCTCAAACAGGCGCACCATCAGGCAGTCGATGGCCACCACTTCAATCCGTGGCTTCATGCTGGGGTCAACGCCTCGCGGATGCGCTGCACGGCAGCCACTGAGCTGGCGTTATCGCCATGCACGCACAAGGTATTGGCTTGCAGGTGCAACGGACTGCCATCACTGGCGACCAACTGTTCTCCCCGGGCGATGATCAAGGCCTGCTGGATGATCTTTTCCGGGTCATGATGCACCGCGCCCGGCAACTGGCGGGAGACCAGATGGCCGGCGCTGTCGTAGGCACGGTCGGCAAAGGCTTCGAACCACAGGGTCACGCCATATTCGTCACCCAAGGCCTGGGCGGCGCTGTTGTCACGGGTGGCCATCAGCATCAATGGCAGGCTGGCGTCGTAGGCCGCGACGGCCTGGATCACCGCTCGCAATTGCGCAGGCTTGGCCATCATGTCGTTGTACATCGCGCCATGGGGTTTGACGTAGCTGACCCGCCCGCCCTGGGCCCGGCAAATACCGTCGAGGGCGCCGACCTGGTAGTGCAACAGGTCCTGGATTTCCTGCGGGGTGTAGGCCATGGAGCGGCGGCCGAAACCCTGCAGGTCCTGGTACGCCGGGTGCGCGCCCACCTGCACGCCATGCTCGAAGGCCAGGCTGACGGTCTTGCGCATGATGCTCGGGTCGCCGGCGTGGAAACCGCAGGCTACGTTGGCGCAATCAATGAACGGCATGACTTCGGCGTCCAGACCCAAGGTCCAGTTGCCAAAGCTTTCGCCGATGTCGCAGTTCAATAGCAGGCGGCTCACGGTAGGGCTCCTGTAGGCTTTATTTTTTTGTAGTGTGGGATCTTTTACCAAGATCTCGCAACGATGTTGTCCCGAGCCCCAACGACGCTTATCGTGAGACAGCTCGATTTTTGGCGGTTGCGGCACGCTGCGTCCAACTAATAAAAAACAATCCATGCATAAGAAAAGTTGATCCCATGAATTTGAAGTTCCTCGAAACCTTCGTCTGGGTGGCCAAGCTCAAGAGCTTTCGCCTCACGGCAGAGAAGCTGTTCACCACCCAGGCCTCGATCTCCAGCCGCATCGCCGTGCTGGAAAGCGAGTTGGGGGTGAAGCTGTTCCTGCGCGATTCCCGAGGTGTGAGCCTGACGCCGGAAGGCTTGAAGGTGCTCGATTATGCCGAGCAGATGATGGCGACCATGCAAGGGCTCAAGCAGTCCCTGGAAACCACCAGCAGCAAGGTCGGGCGTATCCGCATCGGAGTGATGGACACGGTGATCCACACTTGGCTGAGCGCGCTGGTGGCAGAACTGACGGACAACTTTCCGCGGGTAGAAATCGAGTTGGTCGCCGATACCGCGCTGAACCTCAGCGATCAGTTGCAAAAAGGCTTTCTCGACCTGATCCTGCAAACCGACCTGCTGCGCCAGGAAACCTTGCGCAGCCTGGAACTGGCCAGCCACCCCATGGGCTGGATCGTCGCCAGCCACTCGATCTACAACCGCGACTACGCGTCCCTCGCCGAACTGGCCCAGGAGCGCATCATCACCTACTCGAAAAACTCCTGTCCGCACCAGGACGTGCTCAGCCTGATGCAGGCTAACGGCGTATCCGCCCCACGGATGAACTGTGTGAACTCGGTGTCAGCGATCACCCGCCTGCTGCGGGACGGGTTCGGGATTGGTGCGTTCCCGCCCGTATTGGTCAGTGAAGAGCTGGCACGAGGTGAATTGACCATGCTGCCCATGGAACAACGGCCGCCGAACCTGCAGGTGGTGGTGTCGTGGCGAGTGGGCGTGGAGTTGGTGGAGGAGATTGTGGCGCTGTGCCAGAGCGTGGTGCAGCAGTATGCGCAGAAAGTGGGCGAGGACTTGATGGTGTTGAGCAAACCCATGCCACTGAAGGAACCGATTTAAAACTGTGGGAGCGGGCTTGCGCGCGAATGCGGTGTGCCAGCCACCCCATATGTCACTGACGCACCGCATTCGCGAGCAAGCCCGCTCCCACAATTTGACCGCGTCAGCCTTTAAAGCCCCTTGAGGTCCCGCTCTTCAATCGGTCGGCTCTGGCGCAGGCGCTTGCCGCCCAACACCACCCAGTCGATCAGGCGGAACAGGCACTCGATGCCGAACGACAACAACATCGCCCCGCCCAGGCCCCAGCCCATGGCTTCCGGGGTCAGCAACAGCATGTAGCTGTAGCCGTTCCAGGTTTCCTGGCGAATCGCCGGGTCGGCGGCCACCGCCACTTGCAGCGCGCGGATGTACCACGGGCCCTGCATCGCCTGGAACTGCTTATCCAGCGCTGCCTGGCGGTCGAGCAAGGTGCCCAGGCTGTTGGCATCGCTGCGAAACACCGGGTCGTCACTGACACGGTAATGGGCCACCAGCGCCTGCAAGTCACCGTTGAAGAACTGTTGCGCCGTGGCATCGAAGCCGCGCAAGCCGGTCTGGGCTTCGATCAAGTGGGCTTCGACGCGCTTGGCGTAGTCGCTGATAAACCCCGGCACCTGCACACCGACCAACAGCCCCACGGCAAACAACACCAGTCGCAAATAGCTGAGCAACATATTCGACGTCCTTATTCCGTTTTACCTTGGCTGACACATTCGCCGCGCCGCCACAGGCTCCACTGGCCCGGTTCGTAGCGGGTCCAGGTCTCGTTTTCGGTCAGGGGTTCGGTGGCAATTACCGTCACCACGTCATTGGGGGTGGTTTCGGCCTGAAAATCGACGATCACGTCGACATCTTTCAACCGTGCAGGGCCAAATGGCGCACGCCGGGTGATCTGTGCCAGTTTGGTCGAGCAATAGCAGAACAGCCAGTCACCGTCGCTCAGCAGGCAGTTGAACACGCCCTTGCTGCGGTATTCGCTGCAGGCGGCGATCAGGTCCGGCAGCACCTGTTCGATGTCCACCGGTTCCGGGAACGCTTCACGGACTCGGTTGAGCAAATCGCAGAACGCCGCTTCGCTGTCGGTATCGCCCACCGGGCGGTAGAACGTGGCGCGGGGGTTGAAGTCCGCCAGTTGACCGTTATGCGCAAAGCACCAGTTACGGCCCCACAGTTCACGGACGAACGGATGGGTATTGGACAGGCACACCTTGCCCACATTGGCCTGGCGGATATGGCCAATCACCACTTCACTCTTGATGGGATAACGCTGCACCAGCAGCGCGACTTCCGATTCGCTGCTGGCCGCCGGGTCCTGGAACAACCGCAGGCCACGGCCCTCGTAGAAGGCGATGCCCCAACCGTCGCGGTGGGGCCCGGTACGTCCGCCGCGCTGCATCAGCCCGGTGAAGCTGAAGACGATATCGGTCGGTACGTTGGCACTCATGCCCAATAATTCACACATGCCAGGCTTCTCGATACAGGGCGTACAACGTTAAAGGCGCGGTTCGACCCGCATACCGCTGACAGGTGCCGGGCGACCGTAACGCTCATCGGCGAAGGGTTCGTCGTCATCCTCCGGCTCGGCAGCAGCGGCTGCCGCAGCGGCGGCCTTCTGCTCACGACGAACCCTGGCGGCACGCTCGATGGGCCAGCGGATCAGCACGAACACCAGGTACACGCCGAACGCGATCATGCAATACATGAACAGATCGGAAATCGCCCGCCAGGCGTTGTTGCCGACCTTGAGCACCAGGTCCAGGGCGGTGATGGCCACGGCCGGGGCGAACTGGGTCTTCACCGGGTCGACGATGGTCGGGCTGAACAGCAGCACCGCCACCAGCAACCGCAGTGGCTCGCGCAGCCAGCGCCACATCCAGCGGGTCATGGCAAACCACACCAACAGGCAACCCAGGGCTGCGAAGGCGTAGAGGCCCCAAGCGATCAGATAGTCGTTCTCGGTCATGGTGTCCATGGCAAGGTAGGCAAACAGGCCGCTATGATAACGGCTTTTCAGTGCCGAGGCTGCAATGCCGTCGGCCAACCGCCAGACAGAGAGTGATCCATGCCCCCATCGACCCACATCACTGCCGCCCCGATCGCCCGCAAGGCCCCAGGCACCGACCCGTATGCCTGGCTGCAAGCGCGTGACAGCGCCGAGGTGCTCGATTACCTCAAGGCGGAAAATGCCTGGCAAGAAGCACAATTGTCCGACCAGCAGGCGCTGCGCGAGACCCTGTTCGAGGAGATCAAGGGCCGCATTCTCGAAACCGACCTGTCCCTGCCCTCGCCCTGGGGCCCGTACCTGTATTACACCCGCACCACCGCCGGCGACGAATACGCCCGCCACTACCGCTGCCCGCGCCCGGCGGACGACAGCCAACAGGTCGACGAAAGCGCGGAAGAGCTGCTGCTGGACCCGAACGTACTGGCCAATGGCGGCTTTTTCTCCCTCGGCGCCTTCAGCATCAGCCCGGACCACCAGCGCCTGGCCTACAGCCTGGATACCAGCGGCGAAGAGATCTACACCCTCTACGTGAAGGAATTGGCCACCGGCAAGGTCAGCGAACTGGAGTTTGAAGACTGCGATGGCAGCATGACCTGGGCCAACGACAGCCTGACCCTGTTCTTCACCGAACTGGACGACACCCATCGCCCGCACAAGCTGTATCGCTATCGCCTGGACGGCACTGCCGCCGAAGAAGTGTTCCACGAGCCTGACGGACGTTTCTTCCTGCACTGCTACCGCTCCAGCTCCGAGCGTCAGTTGCTGCTGGCCCTGGGCAGCAAGACCACCAGCGAGATCTGGGCCCTGGACGCCGAAAAGCCGCAGCAGGCGTTTACCTGCATGGCGCCACGGGTCGAAGGCCATGAATATGACGTCGACCACGGCAAGCTGGACGACCAGTGGACCTGGTTTATCCGCAGCAACCGTGACGGCATCAACTTTGCGCTGTTCCAGGCGGCCGACACCGGCAGTGTGCCGACCCAGGACGACTGGCTGAACCTGATCCCCCACGACGACGCGGTAATGCTCGATGGCGTAAGCCTCAATGCCCGGGCCATGACCCTGAGCCTGCGGATCGGCGGCCTGCCGATCATCGAAGTGCACCCACAGAGGCAAGCCGCTTATCGCGTGGAGTTACCGGACGCGGCCTACAGCCTCTATGTGCAAAACAGCCTGGAATTTGCCAGCGACAAGATCCGTCTGCGCTATGAGGCGCTGAACCGCCCGGCCCAGGTTCGTCAGCTGGAACTGGCCGGCGGCGCACAACAAGTGCTCAAGGAAACCCCGGTGCTGGGCGTGTTCAACGCCGACGACTACGTCAGCCAACGCCTGTGGGCAACGTCGGCCGATGGCACTCAGGTGCCGATCAGTCTTGTCGTCCGACGCGATCAGTTGGGTAAGCCGACGCCCCTGTATCTGTACGGCTACGGCGCCTACGGCCACAGCCTCGACCCGTGGTTCTCCCACGCCCGCCTGAGCCTGCTGGACCGTGGCGTGGCCTTCGCCATTGCCCATGTACGCGGCGGCGGCGAACTGGGTGAGGCCTGGTATCGCGGCGGCAAGCAGGAGCACAAGCAAAACACCTTCAGCGACTTTATCGCCTGCGCCCAACACTTGATCGCCCAGGGCCTGACCACCTCCAAGCAACTGGCCATCAGCGGCGGCAGCGCCGGTGGCCTGTTGATCGGCGCGGTGCTCAATCAACGCCCGGAGCTGTTCCAGGCGGCGATTGCCGAAGTGCCGTTCGTCGATGTGCTCAACACCATGCTCGACCCCGAGTTGCCGCTGACCATCACCGAGTACGACGAATGGGGCAACCCGCAGGAGCCCGAGGTGTATGAGCGGATCAAGGCGTACGCACCGTACGAAAACGTCAGCGCCCAGGCCTATCCGGCCACGCTGGTGATCGCCGGCTACAACGACAGCCGCGTGCAGTATTGGGAAGCGGCGAAGTGGGTGGCCAAGCTGCGCGACACCAGGACCGACGACAACCTGTTGCTGCTCAAGACCGAGCTGGGCGCCGGCCACGGCGGCATGAGTGGTCGTTACCAGGGATTACGTGACGTAGCACTCGAATATGCATTTGTTTTCAAGGCGCTGGGGCTGATTTAAGGAACTCCGCCTGGCGGGCCGGTCTGAACACTTGACCGCCGGGCGCGCCCTGCACGATTTATGGACAAAGACTGTAAGCCTCATGCCAGAACCGACCTTACTCAATAACGAAATCCGCGACATGCTGATGGATTGCGGCCTGTTCGACCCGTTGCTGCCGGAAGACTTCCACGTAGCGGCGGGCTATTTCAACATCAGCAGCATCGCCCGCGATGAGGTGATTTTCCTCGAGGGCGACGCGGGCACCTTCATGTGCATCATTCACTCAGGCCAGGTGGCGGTGCAGAAGACCAACCATGCAGGCCAGCGCCTGACGATCGCCACCTTGCGCAGCGGGCGGACCTTTGGCGAGATGGCTGTGCTGGACGGCGAGCGCCGCTCCGCCAGCTGTGTGGCGGCCAGCGATTGCGTGCTGTTGAACCTGGGCAAGGATTCCCTGGAAAAGATGCTCAACGATGCACCGAAAATCGCGGCCAAGATCATTCGTGCAATTGCTATCGCCCTGTCCAGGCGCCTGCGCATGGCGGACGGGCAATTGCTGTCCCAGCAGTTTTAGCCGCCTGGGGTCTTGGGCTTGATGTCGTTTTGCTGCAAGCCGGGGATCGTCTGGTCCTTCGGCGGCGCGGGCAGCACGATCGGCGCCAACAATGGCTCACCGCTGCCGGCCGCCTTTGGCGTTGCCGGTGGCGTGACTTGCGGGTAAGGCGTGGGCGTTGCAGTACCCGGTGAACCCGCCGTGGGCGCGGGGGTAATCGGCACGGTTTGCGACTCCTGAGCCTGGGCCACACCGCCAAGGGCGAGCGCGCTCCACACAATGACCGTTAGAATGCTGCACTTCATCGATGGCTCCATGGCCTGACCGTAAAGTCGTAAGGCTACTCCCAACCGCGCAAGAATGCCCTTCCCAATGAGATTTCCATGAAACGTTTCGTTCTGCTGGACACCACTCCGATCCCCGACAACGGCGGTGCCTTGTGCCTGTTCGAATACGGTGAGGATTTTGTCATCAAGATTCAGGGCGGTGACGGTGGCCAGTTGATGAACACGCGCATGCACGGTTCCGAGGATGCGCTGGCGGAGATTCCGTGCCGCAAAGTCGCCGGCCGGCCCGGCTCCAGGGTGTTGATTGGCGGCCTGGGCATGGGTTTTACCCTGGCGGCAGCGCTCAAGCATTTGGGCAAGACTGCCGAAGTGGTGGTTGCCGAGCTGGTGCCCGGCGTGGTCGAGTGGAATCGCGGGCCCCTGGGGGAAAAGTCCGGCCGCCCGCTGCTGGACCCGCGCACCGTGATCCGTATGGAAGACGTGGCCAAGGTGCTGCAGGCCGAGCCCCAGGGGTTTGACGCGATCATGCTGGACGTCGACAACGGCCCCGAAGGCCTGACGCAAAAAGCCAACAGCTGGCTGTATTCCGCCGGTGGCCTAAGCGCCTGCGCCAAGGCGCTACGGCCCAAGGGCGTGCTGGCGGTGTGGTCGGCCAGCGCCGACAAGCAGTTCAGCGACAAACTGCGCAAGGCCGGCTTCAAGGCCGAGGAAGTGCAAGTGTTTGCCCATGGCAACAAGGGCACGCGGCATACCATCTGGATTGCCGAGAAACTCAAGGGCTGAAACAGCCGCCTGAATTCACTGCGCGGGTCGTAGGTCAGATCGACCGGCGCAGTCGATTCAAATGCCTCAAGCCTTCCAGCACCAACACCACCACCGCCAGCCAGATCGGCAGGTAGGTCATCCATTGGCCCGGTTTGAGGGCGTCTCCCAGCATCAGCGACACGGCCACCAGCAGCACCGGTTCCGCGTAACTGAGCAAACCGAACAGGCTGAACGGCAACAGCCGGCTGGCCAGGATGTAGGAATAACCCGCCGCCGCGCTGACCAACCCCATGAGTGGCACCAGCCAATAGAGCGCCGGGCGCTGCGCCAGGGTCTCGTTGATGGGCTCACTACCGAGGACGAACCACAGCGCGACCGGAATCATCAGCATCATGTCCAGCCACAGCCCGCCGAGGTTGTCGGTGCCACAACGCCTGCGCAGCACGAAATACAGCGGATAACCGACGCACACCACCAGGGTGGTCCAGGAGAACCCGCCCGTGCGATACAGCTCGTTGGCCACGCCCACCGCCGCCAGCGCAGCGGCAATTTTTTGCAGATGGGAAAGGCGTTCGCCGTAAACGATGCGCCCGGTGATGACCATGGTCAGCGGTAACAGGAAATAGCCCAGCGACACATCCAGGCCGTGGCCATTGAGGGGCGCCCACATGAAGATCCACAACTGCACACCCACCAGGGCACTGGTGAGCACGACACAGGGCAGCAACGCGGGTTTCTCCCGCAGACGCTTGTAGATCAACGGCACCCACTTCCAATCCCCGGACAGGCACAGCAGCAACGTCATGAAGGGCAAGGAGATGAGCATTCGCCAGCCAAATATCTGCTGGCCATTCAAGGGTTCAAGAAGGGACGTAAAGAAATACAGCACACCAAACAGGAAGGAAGCGGAAACCGCCAGAACAACGCCTTTAGACACAACAGCCTCTACAAAAAATTGCATGTATTCAATTGAAGCAGGCCGTTGCATTCACGCAGTGTGAATGTCAGTGAGATGAACATCAGAAGCTTATTAACGGGCACCATAAACTTACAACTTGCACAGGACACCTATCCCGAATCTTCAAGTTATAACAACAGGGTAACGCGTCGATCTTTTATTATTTGCACGACGATCATCAGACACTTCAACCACCCGACTTCGGTTATTGGAAGCAGTACGCTCTGGATGAGCGCTTCTGATTTGAAACGCCACAACGTCAACCACGGCGGTTGATATCGTGAAAGGAAAGCCCGGCTTGCGGGAAACTGACAGTCGCCAGGAAAGACCTGACGTATTGACTACCTGACGCCACCACAGAACACACTAACGGCAGTAGGCCAAGAGGCGCCACATTAAACAAACTGGCAAAGTTAGTCCAACACTTTATCACCCTGAAGCCAATTAAATGCCCCACGGCATTTAAATCGATATCCGCCGGATCTTTACTGTATATTAAGCCGTTATACGCCCGACAGAAACAGCACAAGGCCGCCCCTGCCGGTTCGTCACTTAGTTACTTCTACTGTCGATAACGTAGGGCACTTTCTTCTTGAACGTATCGTTCAGTTCTTTGCGGTCAAGTGACGTGAAGCCGCCCAACTGCCGGGCGCTGAAGCCGCTGTCCCCTACCGGTGCCTCGGGCGCCAGGCTGACCATGCGCTTGGCTACCGCCTCGATTGCCTTTTCATACCCGCCTTGCTTGTTCAGGTTGAACGCGCCGAGGTCAATCTGCGTGCGCAACCACCCTCCCCAGTAAAACTCCAGGAATTCCGGCACCACCTCACCAGAGGTCGGCTTGCCGTAGGACGCCTTGCGGGAGAAGTAAACCAGGCTGCGGAACATATCGTCGCCGAGGTCCTTGAAGCCCAGGTGTGCCGGAATTTGCTCAGGTGTGATGGTCTTGCCCTGGCCGTCCTTGAGCCAGACCTTGCGGCCCTGCTCCATGCGTTTCCAGAAAGTCGCCAGGTCGGGACTGTCGCTGAAGTTATCGGTGACCCGCACCCACATCTTCAGTTTGGCGCCGGCACCTGGCTGCTCCCACAAGGTACTGAACGAGTGGTGGCCGTCGGTGAGGTACAACTGGCCAGCGGGACCGACCACCACGGTTTTCATATCCGCCGGGTGAGCGCCTACCGGGTCTTTGCAGGTGAAGCTGCCCGGCTTATGCAGATCGGCATCTTCAGGCACCTTGTCGACACCGCCCTGGCCGTTGGTTTCACAGTATTCGTCGAACACTTTTTTGGGCGACTCGGCAAATACCCCCAGCTTGTAATGGATCTGATCAAAACCGATGACGGCCTGGGTCGGGTGGAGCTGCTCCAGCGCCACATCGATCACCTCGCCTGGCTGGGGCGTGGAAAACGCCTGGACCTGAACACTGACGGCGCACAACAGCAGCGCCCACAACCATGAATGCATCCGCATGAGTACCGCTCCTTATGAATTCAGTTCGTCGATACTACAAACAATCCCCCTCACCGGCATGACTGCGCCTGAAAAAGCCGGAGGTTTATTAGCCCGCAAGCAGCTAGAATCAACGCTATCCGTGATCCACTAAAAGACAGGAGCCATGATGAGCTCGACCAACCCGCCCTCCCACACCGCCAAGCTGGATCGCATCCTCGCCGATGCCCAGCGCGACCGGGAAATGGGCTACCGCGACAAAGCCCTGAAGATGTACCCCCACGTGTGTGGCCGCTGCGCCCGTGAATTCGCCGGCAAGCGCCTGAGCGAACTGACCGTGCACCACCGCAACCACAACCATGACGACAACCCCCAGGACGGCTCCAACTGGGAGTTGCTGTGCCTGTATTGCCACGACAACGAACACTCCCGTTATACCGACCAGCAGTATTTCGGCGAAGGCTCCACCAGCAGCCCGACGATCGCCAAGGCGACGCACAACCCGTTTGCAGCGTTGGCCGGGTTGATGAAGAAAGACGACTGAAGCGATGTAATGAACGACCTGCTGTGGGAGATGGCTCGCAGTGGGAGAAGGCTTGTTGTGGCGAGGGAGCTTGCTCCCGCTGGGCTGCGTAGCGGCCCCACGTTTTTTGGGAGCGCTTCGCACTCCAGCGGGAGCAAGCTCCCTCGCCACAGTGTTGCAACACGTGCCGCTCAAACTGACCGCCTTTCGAGCAATCCCCGTATAATCGCGGTTTTTCTTGAAGGCACCCTTTCCCGTGGGCAATAAACGCTACAGCTGCATCGGTCTGTACAACCCCAAATCCCCCGAAAACGTCGGCTCGGTGATGCGCGCCGCCGGCTGCTACGGCGTGGCCTCGGTGTTCTACACCGGCAAGCGCTATGAGCGGGCCCGGGACTTTATTACCGACACCAAGAAGGTCCACCACGACATTCCGCTGATCGGTATCGACGACCTGAAAAAGATCCTGCCCCTGGGCTGCATCCCCGTCGCCGTCGAGCTGGTGGAAGGCGCCCGCCCTCTCCCCGAATACACCCATCCGGACCGTGCGCTGTATATCTTCGGCCCGGAAGACGGCTCCCTCGACAAAGAGATTCGCGACTGGTGTGAAGACGTGATCTACATCCCGACCACCGGTTGCATGAACCTCGCCGCCACCGTCAACGTGGTGCTTTACGACCGTCTGGCCAAGGGCAACAACACCCGTTCGGGCCCCAAATACTGATTTTTTGGGAACATCCGCGGCCTGTGTGCAGTCAGCTGCATATCAATCAGCCCTTGTTGGAGACAGATCATGAGCGACAGCAAAACCCTGCGACCCGTTATCCGGTCCACCCCGTTCGAGCCCCAACCCACGCAAAACGTCCAGGGCTGGGAACGCATCGGCTCCCTGGCTGGCGGTGTGGTGATGATGGGCAAAGGCCTGCGCCGTGGCGGCTTTTTCGGTTTGATCCAGGTGGCGATTGGCGGCGTAGCGCTGGCACGCGGGATCAGCGGGCATAGCTCGGCGAAAGAGTTGCTGGAGCGCAGCCGCCAGGAAATGAACAGCGTGCGAACCAAGATCGAACGCGCCGGTGAGGAACTGAAAAACCTCAAGACCAAGGCTGAAGTGGCGGCTGAAAACGCCAGCAAAACTGTGGGTTAACCCGATCAAAAGTGGGAGCGGGCTTGCTCGCTCCCACCTTGGTTTCAGTGCAGCAGTTTGGTATCGAGTACTACCGACGACTCGCCAATAATGCTCTCCCCCAGCTGCACAAATTCCTTTGTGCTGATGCTGTTCAGGCGCATCACCGCCTGGGTCAAATCATCCAGCGAACGCTTGTTGTGGGTTTTCACACGAATCTCGCGGTCCAGCTCCTGCAACAACACCACCGCCCGTGACACGGTCGCGCTACTGGCGTGCTCGACCCGCAGGGTGGTCACGTCCTTGCCTTCGCTGGCCAGCCGGGCCTGCAGGGCGGCATAACGATCGTCGCTGATCCCCCCTGCGCGGCGCATCAGCTCAATGGCGTAGTACTGCGCCAAGCCCTCGCTGATCCAGTCGCTGCCCTGGTGGTCGTTGAAGCGGCCGATAGCCTGCACCACTTCACGGATCAACGGGCTGCTGCCGTTCTCGCTGACCAACGGCGTACGGCTGTTGAGGTAGATCGAGTCCCGCGCCGAATACGCACCGCGGCGCATCGGGTCACTGGCGCCCACCACCAGCAATTTCGCCGGGTGCCGTGGGAATGCCGCTTGCACTTGCGGCCAGACAAACGTCAGCAAGGTCAGCACATCCATGCGATGCATGCCTTGCCCTTTGGGCGACGCCACGGTGATTTCGGTTTCCCCCAGGCGCATCCTGCGACTGCCCAGCGTACCCGCGAGCATCCAGCCGGTGGGCCGGTCAAACAGGCGGGAAACGTTATCGATGCGGAATTTGTTCTTGCCGATGCGCGGCCAGGACGTCTCGACGCTTTTCCAGCCGGCAGGCAGTTCAAACACCAGGCGCGACACCAGTTCAATGCCGTCCTGTTGATCCAGACGTGCAGTGGGCACCAGGTCCTCGCCGCGAAACAGCGCCCAACTCGGGGTCATCCGCGCTTCATAGACGCCTTTCTTGCGCGCGTGGGTGAGGCGTACACGGTAGGTCAGGCTGGCCTTGTCGGCACTCGGTTGCCACAGGCCGCGGCTGTCACCCGGGGTATTGCCCGGCAACACTTGCCACTGGCCATCGGCCTTGAAGTCGCTGTAGTCGCCGTCGCGGCCCAGGTCGAAGTTGAGGCTGCGCACCGCCGAGCCCTGGGACAGGCTCAGGCGCACTTCTGCCTGATCACTTTGGGGCAATAGCTTGACGTGATAGTCCAGGTCAACTTTCTTCGCCGCCCACGCCGGCGCACTCAATACCAACAACAGCAGGCTCGCCGCCAGCCTGGCTCCAACCGTCATACACACTCCTTCTCAGCCTGCACGAAAAATCAGGTAATCCTCCCAGTCATCCTCGGGCACGCTGCCTTCGCTGAGCATGCGCCCGGACTGGGAAATGCGTTCCTGGTGCACAGCGTCGCGATCGCCGCAGACCAGGTGGTGCCACAGCGGCAAGTCCTTGCGCTCGCTGACCAGCCGGTAACCGCAGGTGGGCGGCAGCCATTTGAACTGGTCGGCCTGGCCCGGAGTGAGCTGGATGCAATCGGGCACCGAGGCGCGACGGTTGGGGTAATCGGTGCACTGGCAGGTTTTCAGGTCCAGCAGTTTGCAGGCGATGCGCGTGTAGTAGACGCTGTTGTCGTCTTCATCCTCGAGCTTTTGCAGGCAGCACAGGCCGCAGCCGTCGCACAACGACTCCCACTCATCCTGGTCGAGTTGTTCGAGGGTTTTGCGGATCCAGAAAGGTTCGACTTTGGCGGCCATGGCTCTACATCAATATCGGTATGTTAAAAGGCCGCCAGTCTAGTGCCCATGGCCCCCGGGGCCAAGCGCTTACGACTGTCGGTAGAACAAGACTTGTCAGCCACCCGGCGGCGAAGTAGCTTTGAACCCCGGTTTTTCATCAGGATCAGCCCAATGAGCAGCAACCCACGCGTCGCCGACTATCCGATCCACCCACAATTCACCGACCGCTGGTCGCCGCGCGCCTTCACCGGCGAAAGCATCCCGGTGGACACCCTGTTGAGCTTCTTCGAAGCCGCGCGCTGGTCACCTTCGGCCTACAACTCGCAGCCATGGCGTTTTCTCTATGCGCGCCGCGACACGCCGAACTGGGAACGTTTCCTGGGCCTGCTGAACGAATTCAACCGTGGCTGGGCGCAGCATGCCTCGGCCCTGGTGATCGTCGCGTCGAAGACGACCTTTGCCGTGCCTGGTGCCACCGAAGAAACCCCGGCCCTGTGGCATACCTTTGACACCGGCTCGGCCTGGGGCCACCTGGCGCTGCAAGCCAGCCTCAGCGGCTGGCACACCCACGGCATGGCCGGTTTCGACCAGGAACTGACCCGCAAGGAACTGAAGATTCCTGAAGGTTACGCCCTGCACGCTGCGGTGGCGATTGGCAAGCTCGGCGACAAATCGACCCTGGCCGACTACCTGCAAGCCCGGGAAACCCCGAGCCCGCGTCGTCCATTGAACGAGCTGGTGTCCGAAGGCGACTTCAACCACCAGGACTGAACACGCTCTGGCAGTCGTTGACGGTCACGTCAAAACCCTGCTGCTGCGATCACAGCAGGGTACACCGGCCACAAGTGCAGCTACGCCTTGGCGATCAGCGCGTAATAGGCCCTGCGCAGCTCGTCTCGATCACGCTTGTACATACTGGCGAGAAACGGTGTCATGTCTTCAAGACCGTTTGCGTTCAAGTCCACTGGATAGATTTTATTATCCCTCGCTGAATACAGGAAATTACTTAACTGCAGATCGTTGTGGTAAAGATTTTTCTGTTCCATGCGCCGAAATGCGTCATCCAGTAAAAGCCTGGCCTCTGGGGGCAAACTTCCCCTTGCCAGGGTATTTACATCCACCCCGTCCAGCTTGCCCATTTTCAAATAACGGCGACCATTTTCAAATATCGTGGTTGCAAAGCCGTCACCGTAATAGCTGTTCAGGCACAGGGTCTCGTTATCGACAAAGTCGTCGGCAGAAGTCATGGATGAAGGGCCATAGTCCTTATAGACACTTTTCCCGTCGAGACTGTCGTAGATCGTCCCCTCACCGCCCCCGCCAATTTCCGGCCCCAGGTCTGATGCCACAGAAGGCCGGTTACCGCCGCGTGCCCCCAGGCGCTGCCATTGGTCCCCCTGAAGGTGCTGCACCAGCAGCGGCGTTTGCCGGTTGTTGTGATAAATCTGCGCCTGTACGGCACCGTCGGCGGTGCGAGTCACTTGCCGCACTTCGTAGACCGCAGTGTTGCCGGCAGTATCGGTATGGCGGATGTGGGACAAGTGACCGTCCGCCGCCACATAGATCCCCTGACTGTTGCGCGCAAGCCCGGCTATTTTCGATTCGGCCACGCTGTAGTCGCCAAGCAACCGGTTGTTCAGGGCGCTGCCCGGCTCGGCAGGCGTGGTGATGATCGCCCCATCCATCGCACTCGTTTTTGCGGTGAAGCCTTCAAGAGGGCTGCCGTAAGGCCGCATCCTGTCCACATCAAACGCATACCATCGACCGTTCTGGAGTACCGCGCCTCCATCAACGCTTTGCCCGGCGACCTTGAAGGTACCCGTCGCTGCTGCGTCATAGTGTTTACTGGCAGCCTTCAACAGGTCATAGCTGCCGCTCGCGCCCCTGAGCTTGTTGACCACCTCTGCACCCGTGGCGCGTACAAAGTTGGCGCCTTTGCCCAGCAATCGGGCACCGCCCGCGACCAGTTCGCTGAAGCCATCCAATGGGTTGAATGCTTGAATGGCAGCCACACCGATGACTTTTGCCACTTGAATGGCCTTGGCGGCGGCGCTCGCGACCTTGGCTCCCGCCTTCGTGACTTTCGCCGCCACACCCGCGCCCGCCGTGACAAAACCAAAGACATCCAGCGCCAGGTCACTGGCCCCTTCCAGGTGGTTGCCCCTGGAAAAATTCACGATGGCTGACCTGAGCGGAATCAGGTCAAGAAAAAAGTGGGTGACGTTCCACTCGGTTGCCATTTGTTTATCGAACGAGGTGACACCCCGGGCATAGGTTTTTATGTCATCACTGTCGAGATCAAGATGCTCAACAAAAGCATCGGCGATGTGCTGGGTTCGCGCACTGGAAAAACTGGGGGGCGGCGTTGACAAGCCGTCCTGGCTCTTTTGGCCAAGGGCAGCCTCGCTCACGGTCTTGGGCTTGAAGGGCTCCGTCTTGAACTCCTTGTTGGCCTGCCGCTCGCGTTTTGTTGTTAACTCCGAGGCCGGCACCGACTTGATTGCACCTGCGTTCAAATCAATTTCATAAACGGTGTTGCCATTTCTTCCGGTGGCCTTGACCCACAGTTTGTTTTCCGCGCCCTGGCGTTTTTTAGAGGTGAAGTCGAGGCCCAGTTCATAAGTGTTTCTCTGAAAAAACTCGAGCTTTGCAAACTCCAGGTTTTCCCGGTCAACCAAGGGCAGTGTTGCGACAAGGTGCCTGATGACGCTGCGAACCCCTTGCTGGCGAGAAGTGATTGCTTGTTCAAATTCTTCGTTGAAGATTTTGTTCACGCTGAAATCCAGGCTCTTGCCTTTGATTGCCTCGGCAATGCTCGAGTCCCTGGTTTCCCATGGGTATTGGCCAAGTCCGCTCATGGCGATGTCCAACAACGAGAAAAGCCCGCCGGGCGCCCGGTTCGGATCATAAAGTGGTTGGGCTGACGGTTGTTTCGAGTCAACGACCTTCAGTCGTTTCTCTTCAAAAGGTACGTGTTCGCCAAACCGCTCCTTCAAATGGGCCAACGCAATGTCTTTACGGCTTGGAATCTCGGCTTCCAACAAACCGGTAGCCGCAAGCGTCGACTTCAGTTGTGCGTTGAATGCCGTCCTTGCACGGTCTATCTCATCGTCGCTGTAACGATCACCTGGCTGGCATGTGACGATCCCGTTGACCACGGCCCAGTCCACCAATGCCGCCTTTTGTGCATGTTCGGCGGCGGCTCGATTCGTCAGGATCGCGTTTTCCGCGCTGGACATGACTTGGGCAAAGGTCATGTGCGCCACCTTTCCGGGGAACTGCGCCTCTATGGCCGCCGCTGCGACCGCGAGGCTTACCCAGGCCGGGCTGCCGTAGGTCACGCGGTCGGGGATGTCCTTGATCAAAAACTCGGGCGCCTTTCGTGCCAGTAACAAATAGGCGCCGGCCTTGGCCATCTCGGGACTGGTCTTGTGATTTTCGTGCAGGTAAGTGCTCAGGCGCTCGAGCACTGTCGAAGCCGGCTTGCCCCAATGGGCTTGTTGGGCGAGGTCGAAACCCGCCACGCGGTTACGGTGCGGCGCCGTGATGGACTCCGGGTCAAGCAGCAGATGGATCGCACTCAGTGCGTACTCGTTCACGCTGGTCTCGGAGGCGGCGCCCCCAAGCTGGTCCTGTATGGCTTGCCCCAGTGCCTGCCCGCGGGTGGAGCTGACGAGGGTTTCGAGTGCCTTGGCAGGATCAGCCAATGCCTCGCCCGACAACGGCTGGTTCGCGTTCAGATATTCCAGTACACCCACGCTTGCGCCGATGTGCGGTGCATTGGGGTTCTGGCTGCCATGGTCGGTAGCCGCCGCCAGTACCCTGCGTTGTTCAGCGGCGCTCATGGGAACAGGCCAGGACAACCCGCCGCCAAAATTGCCGAGCGGATGCTCCAGTGCCCTGTCACTCACAGCGTGGGCATGACCGGTCAGCTGAAAATGATTGGTGGGCAACCCCAAGCCGATACTTCTGAGAAAGGTCTCTACCGTCGCCGCTTTACCCGCCTGGGTCGGGTAGGACGAGTCGGGGTGTATTTGCATCGGTGTCGTTTGCAGCGCGGCCAGCACCGCTTGAGGGCTGGCATTCACGCCAAGACGGCTGGCGATTTCGTTGAGCTTCTGGCCCAGTGTCCGCAGATTCTCGCGGTCGCCCAACGCCGCGGTGAGACCGGATTGCCGGGGGACTGGGGCGAGGGCCTGCGTATCGCGATCGGCCGTAGCACCCAGAGCAGAGGGCAATAGAGGGAGCGCCGCCGGCTCGGTAGAAAGCAGGGAAAGTTGCGGAGTTACCCGTGGAGGGAGAGACACAGTGCCAGCATTCAACATGAGAATGTACCCATCTGGAGAGGGGTATGAGCCTCACATACGGCCTGCGAAACGAACATCTGATTAGTGTTTGCAGAAATTTGTAAGCGCCCGGCAACACGCGTTGCCGGGCCTTCGCGCTGTCAGTAACCGCGCTCGAAACTCACTTCGCCGCGCAACGTTTCCTGCGCCTGGTACGCGCGCAAATTCTCGACAAATAATTGCACCATCATCCCCGGCGAAGTCGGCGCCGAGCTGTGCCCGGTCAGCAGCAACCCCCAGGCGGTCCAGAACGGATGGCGCTGGGGCAATGGTTCCTGACGGCAAACGTCAATCACCGCGCCGGCCAGATGGCCTTCCTTCAACGCTTCCACCAGGTCTGCATCGACCACCGCCACGCCGCGCCCGACGTTGATGAACAACCCGGTCGGCTTGAATTGCTTGAACAGCGCCGCATTGTACAAATCGTGGGTGTTCGGTGTGTTAGGCAGCAGGTTGACCACGTAGTCCACCTCACCCACCAGGCGCGGCAACGCGTCGAGCCCGGCAACTTCGACAAACGGCGCCTGCTCACGGGCCTCACTGGCAATGCCGTACAGCTCAACGCCAAACGGCTGCAGGAATTGCGCAACGCTGCGGCCGATATCACCGGTACCGACGATCAGCACTTTGCGCCCCGCCAGGCTCTGGCCCATGCGGTTATCCCACTTGCGCTCGACCTGGCTGACCAGCCGCGCCAGCACTTCACGCTCATGGCCAAGCATGTAAGTCAGCACGTATTCGGCCATCACCTGGCCAAAAATGCCCACGGCGCGGGTCAGGCGGTAATCCCGCGGCAGGCCGTCGGCCAGCAGCGGCGTAATGCCGGCCCAGGTGGATTGCAGCCATTGTGGCTGGTGCCCCTGGCGCAGCAAGGTGGCCAGAAGATCCGGCTGGCCCAGCCACACCGGGCAATCGGCCGCCAGGCGCGACAATTCGGCGGAGTCGCCGCTGGTCATGACCTCAAGGTCCGGCGCCGCTTCGCGCAGCAGCCGGGCGTACAGCGGGTGATCGTGTTCAGCAATCAGAACGCGCATGGTTCAAACCTTTCAAAAACACTGCAGGCGGCCGCCGGTCCAGTTCACTGTACCGTGCGGCCGCCGCCAAAAATTGAATTCCATTGATGAATGTGCCCCGGACGGGGCACTGACCGATCACATCGGGTCATTGCGTCGCAGCAGCTCTTCGGGCAAGTGTTCGATGTACTCGTCCTCGGCCGGCGGCATTTGCAGGTGGTAACCCTGCTTTTCGAGGTTCTCCAGAACCACGGTGATGTCCTCGCGGGACAGCTTGCGCTCCGGGCTCAGCACCAGGTCGAAGGCGTGGTGCGGCTTGCCGAAGGCGGCCAGCAGACTTTCCGGCACACGCTCCAGTGCATCGCTTTTCAGCACGTAGAGGTACATCTCGTTTCGTTTGAGGCTGCGATAGATGGAGCAAATACGTTTCAAGGCTGTTCTCCGGCAGTGGCCAGGCTGTCCAGCAGCGCCTGGCCCATCAGTTCGCGGCGCCAGCCACGCAGCGAATCTGGCAATTGGTAAGGCCCCTCGGGGTAGCCGCTCTTGACCAGGGCTTCAAGGGTTTTCTTGCGCAGCATCAGTTCCGGCGCCATGTCCAGGCGTTCGGCCTCGGCCTGGCCCAGGGCGCGCAGTTGCTTGATCAGCGTGGCGGCGTCCACCGGCAATGGCTCGGCAACCGCCGGTGGCCACTGGTCCATGGGCACGCTGCCGGCGCGCTTGATCAGGCCCAGCAGGAACTCGCCGTCCTGGCGCACGGTGCGCGGGTGCATGTCTTCGATCTTGCCCAGCGCGGCGAGGTTATCCGGCTGGGATTTGGCCAGGGGCCATAACGAGTGCTCACGGATGATCCGGTTGCGCGGCAGGTCACGGGCACGGGCTTGCTGTTCGCGCCAGGCGCACAGTTCGCGCAATACGGCGAGCTGGGCACGGGAGAGTTTCCAGGCGAGCTTGGCGTCGCGATAAACCTCGTACGGGTCGACTTCGCGGCGCAGGTTGGCCACCAGTTCGGCACCGTCTTCCAGGACCCAGGCGTATTTGTCGTCGGAAAGCTTCGGGCGCAGGCGTGTGTAGACTTCTGCCAGGTGCACCGCGTCTTCGGCGGCGTAGCTGATTTGCGTCTCGGACAATGGCCGCTGCAACCAGTCGGAGCGGGTCTCGCCCTTGGGCAACTCGATATCGAGGACGGCTTGCACCAACCGCGAATAGCCCATGGAGAAACCGAGGTTCAGGTAGGCCGCCGCCAGTTGCGTGTCGAACAACGGCACCGGCAGGCTGCCGGTCAGGCGCAGCAACACTTCCAGGTCTTCGCTGCACGCGTGTACCACCTTGATCACCGCCGGGTTCTCCAGCAAGGCGGCCAGGGGTTGCCAGTTGTCGATGGTCAGGGGGTCGATCAGGTAAGCGCGCGCGCCATCACCGATCTGGATCAGCCCGGCTATGGGATAAAAGGTGTCGACCCGCATGAATTCGGTGTCGAGGGCGACGAATGGCAACTGCTGCCATTCGGCGCAGTGCTGGCCGAGGCTATCGTTGTCGCAGATCCAGTGAATATCGATGGCCACACGGCTCTCCCTTGAAGAATGGCGCGCAGTATATATCGCGAAAGGGAGTTGCGAGCATTCGCAGTACAGCATCCGCCATGAAAACTCTTATAGGAGCTGAAGAATAGTCCGACAGTCGGTACTTATCCTCTCTTACGCAGGACATACACCCGCCACATGGCTGAGCCGGGCATGAACTCCTGTTGACCGAGGACCTTGAAACCCGCCAGGCGAAACTCCGCCTCCACTTGCGCCCGGTGGCTGGCAACTGCCGCCGGGCCAGGCTGCAACGCCCGGTAGCCGCTGTCGCTGTTGACCGAAACAATTACCGTGTCGCGGCTTACCCGATGAAACTCACCGAGCAGGGCCAGGCGCCCTTCTGCCGTTGGCACATGGCGAAACAACTCCAGGCAAAAAATGCAGTCCACCGCGTTGGCCGAAAGGCCGATGGAAAATGCCGAGCCCTGAAAGGTCTTGATCCGCTTGAGCAAGCCCGGCGCGTGGTGGGTACGGGCGTGGTCGAGCATGTCCTGGGAATTGTCCGACGCCAGGATCACCCGGTTGCTGTGCTCGGCCAGCACCGGCCAAAAGCGCCCGGAGCCGCACGCCAGGTCGAGAATCAGCCCTGGCTCGCCGGCGATCTTCAGTGCACGGCGCACCAATTGCTCATCGCGCCACAACCCCAGGCGCCGCAACAGCCCCGGCGGACGCGTGTCGGCGCAGACCAAGGCATGCTGCTGGCCAGCGCGTTCGGCAAATTCAATCTCGATGGAAGACGGCGGTTGCGACGGCATCACACGACTCTGTTAATGGATCAGACATTCGCAGCTTAACCACCGTCTCGTGAAAAAAAGGTCGAAGGATTGTTCGCCGTTAATGCAGAACCAGTATCCAGCCCGCTGCCTGTCTGTTAACTGTCTGTGATCAACGCCTTCATCTCAGGCCTGGTGCAGATACCAGCGCCAATCCTGCTCGCCCACCTCGCCCATGAACTGACGGTATTCGGCCCGCTTGACCGCCAGGTACACGCCGAGGAATTCGCCGCCGAACGCCTCACGCGCCCAAACCGAGCCTTCAAGCGCACGCAAGGTGGTCAGCCAATCGGTGGGCAGCAACTCCTTGGCCTGGGCATAACCGTTGCCCTCCACCGGCGCGCCGGGGTCGCGCTGTTCGCGGATGCCCCGGTGGATACCGGCCAGAATCGCGGCCGCCGCGAGGTACGGGTTGGCGTCGGCGCCGCAGATACGGTGTTCGATATGCCGGGAAAACGCCGGTCCGCCGGGCACCCGCAGTGTGACGGTGCGGTTGTCCACGCCCCAGGTCGCGGCCAGCGGCGCGTAGCTGTTGGTCTGGAAGCGTCGATAGGAGTTGGCGTTGGGGCAGAACATCAGCAACGAGTCGAGCAAGGTGCTGAGCATGCCGCCCACCGCGTGGCGCAACAGCGGCGTGCCGTCGGGTGCTTCGCTGGCAAACAGGTTATTGCCGTCGCGGTCCGCCAGGCTGACGTGCATGTGCATGCCGGTGCCGGCCAGATCGTCGAACGGCTTGGCCATGAAACACGCGGTCATCCCGTGCTTGTGGGCTACGCCCTTGACCAGGCGCTTGTAACGCACCGCCTCGTCCATGGCTTGCAGGGCATCGCTGCGATGCTCCAGGGTGATTTCCACCTGGCCCGGGGCGTATTCGGAAATCGCCGTGCGCGCCGGGATACCCTGGAGTTTGCAGGCGCTGTAGAGGTCGGCGAGGAACGGTTCGATCTGCTCCAGCTCCCGCAGGCCGTAGACCTGGGTCGAGCGCGGGCGCCCGCCGTCGACATCCCGCGCCGGTTGCGGGCGGCCGTTGCTGTCGGGTTTCTGGTCGAGCAAATAGAACTCCAGCTCCGCCGCCATCACCGGGTAATAGCCGTCGGCCTTGAGGTCGTCAATCACCCTGGCCAGCAGGTGCCGGGGATCGGCCACGGTAGCGGGCATGCCTTCGGTGGGGTGCATGCTGACTTGCACTGCTGCCGTCGGGATCAGGCGCCACGGCATGCGCTGCAAACTGCCGCTGACCGGGTAAGCGCGGCAGTCGATATCACCGACTTCCCAGACCAGCCCGGAGTTCTCCACGTCGTCGCCATTGATGGTCAGGCCGAGGATGGTACTCGGCAGCGGCCGGCCACTTTCATAGACCGCCAGCAGTTCATCGCGGTGCAGCAGTTTGCCGCGAGGCACACCGTTGTTGTCGAGGATGAACAGCTCGAACATCTCGATATCCGGGTTCTGCTCAAGAAAGGACTGGGCTTCGTGCAGGGTGGCAAAGGGCGTGCTCATGGGCATTCTCATACGTTCGCGTCAGGCAGGCGCGCGGGCGCTGCCGGGCAGATGCGCGGGGCATCCATTCGGGCAAATCAACGTAGGAGAAAGGTGTCCGGTGGGCGCGCGTGGCGGCAGTGCCAGAGCGCCCAGAAGGCGAGTTCGGAAGGGAGGGCATCAGCGGTGACTCGACGACCATCCGGACGGCTGGACGCGGTGGCGCCTGGCGATGTCTCAGGGTGTGTGTCGGGGGAACCGTCCATGCGGGATTCACAGTAAAGAGATGCCGGGCAGCCTCACACGCGAGGTTAAGCCGTTAAATCCAGTCTTGATGGAGTTTGGTTGTGCCGTGGCTAAACATTTGCGAATAATGGCGGCCCTGCCCATGCCCAAGGACCCGACCGCATGAAAGCATTGCTGACCCTTTCCCTGCTGGCCGGCCTGTCTGCCCAGGCCCTGGCCGACAGCCCTGCGTCGCGCCTGGATGAAGTGCTCCAGCGCGGCGAAATGAGCGTCTGTACCACCGGCGACTACAAGCCCTACAGCTATTTGCGCCCGGACGGCAGCTACGAAGGCATCGACATTTCGATGGCCCAGTCCCTGGCCAAGAGCCTTGGGGTGCAGGTGAAGTGGGTGCCGACCACCTGGAAAACCCTGATGCCGGACTTCCTGGCCCAGCGCTGTGATATTGCGGTGGGTGGTATTTCAGTGTCCCTGGAGCGGCAGAAAAAGGCGTTTTTCAGCCAGCCATTGGGCGTCGACGGCAAGATCCCGCTGGTGCGTTGCGCCGATGTGCAGCGCTATCAGACGGTGGAGCAGATCAACCAGCCGCAGGTACGCGTGATCGAGCCTGCGGGCGGCACCAATGAAGTATTTGCGCGGGCGCATTTGGGCAAGGCACAACTGACGCTGTTCCCGGATAACGTGACGATTTTCGAGGAACTGCTGGCGAACAAGGCGGACGTGATGATCACCGACGCCAGCGAGGCGCGGTATCAGCAGAAGCTCAAGCCGGGACTGTGCGCGGTGAATCCCGAGCGGTACATGCAGTACAGCGAAAAAGCGTTCCTGCTGCCCCGCGATGATGTCGCATGGAAGAGTTACGTGGACCAGTGGCTGCACTTGAGCACGGTGACCGGCGTGTACGACGGCATCATCAATCAGTGGCTGGCTGCGCCCTGACCAGCTCGACAAACGCCCTGCACGCCGCACTGCGATAGCCTCCCTTGCGGCTGAGCAACGCCGCCGTGCGTTGCGGCAACGGCGGGCTCAGCGGCACCGCCTGCAACCCCGGCTGCACCTGGGCAATCGCGCTGGGCAGGATGGTCGCCAACTGCGTATTTCGTACGATTTCGATAATCGCGCTGATGGAATTGGCCTCCATGGTGATCAGCGGTTTCACCGCCTGGCTGCGAAAATACTCATCGATATAGCGACGCGTGGCGAAGCCGGCATTCAGCAGCACCAACGGCTGCTGGAGCCACGACTGTCGATCAATGCCGGGATGACCGGCGCTCACCACTACGCTCAACGCCTCGACAAACACCCCTTCACACTCGATATCCGGCAAATGCTCGCCGGTAAAACCGATGCCGATATCCAGCAAATCCTCCGTCAGTGCCGCCTCCATGCGGTCCTGGGTCAGCTCCTCGACACTCACTGTAATCCCCGGATACAGCCCGTTAAATCGCGCCAGCAGCGGCCCGATCAGGTAGGCGGTAAATGTCGGCGTCATCGCCAGGCGCAAGCTGCCACGGCTCAGGTCCTGTACGTCATGCATGGCGCGGGTGCCGGCCTGCAGATCCTGCAAGGCCAGGCGCGCAAACCGCACATAGGCCTCGCCTGCATCGGTCAGGCTGACGCTTCTGCCGGAACGGTCCAGCAGTGGCGCACCGAGAGTGTCTTCCAGTTGCCGGATCTGCTGCGACAAGGTCGGCTGCGACACATGCAGCGCCTCCGCCGCCCGGGTGAAATTACGGTGCTCGGCAACGGCCAGCAGGTAGCGGATATGACGCAGCAACATGGAAGGCGCTCCAACTATAGGCATGACTTATAGAAACCATAATAAGCCGGTCTTAGACGCTATAGCTGAAAACTTCCATCCTTGCCCCATCAGCGACGCAAGGAGAACCACCATGCAAGATCTCATCGACGGCTTTCGCAAGTTCCAGGGTGAAGCCTTCACCCAACGCAGCGACCTGTTCAAACACCTGGCTACCACGCAAAACCCCGGCACGTTGTTCGTGTCTTGTTCCGACAGCCGCGTAGTCCCGGAACTGCTGACCCAGCAGGAACCCGGAGACCTGTTTGTGATCCGTAACGCCGGCAACATCGTCCCGTCCTACGGGCCGGAGCCTGGCGGCGTGTCGGCCACCGTCGAATACGCAGTGGCCGTTCTCGGCGTCAGCGACATCGTGATCTGCGGCCACTCCGACTGCGGTGCCATGACCGCGATCTCCACCTGCAAATGCCTCGACCACTTACCCGCCGTGGCCAACTGGCTGCGCCACGCCGAGTCGGCCAAGGTGATCAACGCCGCCCGCACTCACGCATCGGATGCCGACCGGCTGAACTCGCTGGTACGGGAAAACGTGGTCGCCCAACTGGCCAACCTCAAGACCCACCCTTCCGTGGCCCTGGCCCTGGAACAAGGCCGGCTGAGCCTGCACGGCTGGGTCTACGACATCGAAAGCGGCGCCATCGACGCCCTGGATGGCCGCAGCGGGCGCTTCGTGTCGCTGCTCGACCACCCGGCCACCCGTGCCTACGCCGCCTGAACCTTTTCAAACCCAAGAGGACATCACCATGCTGCAATCCCAATTCGCCCAATCCCCACGCCTGGCCCTGGCCGACACCGTCATCGACATCAAGGCGCGCAAGAACCTGTCATGGCAGGACCTCACCGACGGCACCGGCCTGAGCCTGGCGTTCGTCACCGCCGCCCTGCTCGGCCAGCATCCGCTGCCCAAGGACGCTGCCGATGTGGTCTGCGACAAGCTTGGCCTCGACCAGGACGCCAGCCGCCTGCTGCAAACCGTGCCCCTGCGCGGCAGCTTTCCGGGCGGCGTGCCGACGGACCCGACCATGTACCGTTTCTATGAAATGCTGCAGGTCTACGGTTCGACCCTCAAGGCCCTGGTGCACGAACAATTTGGCGACGGCATCATCAGCGCGATCAACTTCAAGCTGGACATCAAGAAGGTCGAAGACCCGGACGGCGGCTCCCGCGCGGTGATCATCCTGGATGGCAAATACCTGCCGACCAAACCGTTCTGATTTGCCGGCAAACCGTCTACGCTCTTGGCACACCAACAAGAACGAGGGACGGGTAATGAAGGCAATGCTCCGAGCCACCTGGCTGCTGCTGTTATGTGTTGGCCAGGTGCAAGCCGCCACCGCTGAGGAGGCGGATGCCCAAGCCGCCAAGGCCTTGCTGGAAAAGGCCTTGGCGTATTACCAGACGAATGGTGACAAGGCTTTTGCGGCGTTCAGCCGCCAGGGTGAATTCGTCGACCAGGACCGTTACGTGTTCGTGGTCAACACCAAGGGCGTGCTGCTGGCGAGTGGCGGGCCCTCTTCTGCGTTGATCGGGCGCAATGTTTCCGAGGTACTGGGGCCGGATCTGAACAAGTCGTTCAAGGAGGCGTTGGCGGTGCCGGAAGGCAGTGGCATCCAGCAGGCCGATTACCGCTGGCAGAACTGGAATGACGGCAAGGTGGAACGCAAGCATGTGTATTACCAGCGCGTCGGGCAGCGGATTTTGGCCGTTGGCTACTACCTGCCGCGGGCGACGCCGGAACATGCCAGAGCGCTGCGAAACAAAGCCGTCAAGGCGCTGGAGAAAGACCCGGTTGGAACGCTCAAGGCGATCAACGCCATGCAGGGTGGTTTTCTACAGGACGATTTGTATGTGTTTGTGGTTGACCTCGACACCCAGCGCTACGTGGCCCATGGCACGACTCCGCGGTTGGTGAATACGGATTTCAGCAAGATCAAGGATCCCGACGGGAAGCCGGTGGGTGAGCCGATCCTGGCGGTCATGGCCGAGCAGGATCAGGGGGAATACAAGTACCGCTGGAAAAATCCGGTGACCGGAAAGGTTGAGAACAAGCATGCGTATTTGCGCAAAACCGGACATTTCATGGTGGCTGTGGGGTATTACAGCCCGTGAAGGTCAGCTATTTAAATGCTGGAACGCAATCGAATGTGGGAGCGGGCTTGCTCGCGAATGCGGTGTATCAGCCAACCTATTTATCAACTGACAGACCGCATTCGCGAGCAAGCCCGCTCCCACATTTAATCTTCATTGTTCCAACTATTTGGCCTTGTCTTCCCGCCCCCGCAACACCCGATCAGGCATGGCAATCGCCGCCGCCAACCCCAACAACGACACCCCGGCACTGACCATCAGCAAATGCCTGAAGGTAATCAACAACTCCCCCCGCAAGGCATCCTGCGCCGGCCCAGGCGCCGCATTCAAGCCATCCAGCAGCACATTCCCCGAACTCCCTTCCGCGACCAGCGCCCCACTGGCCAGGTGCGCAAAACTGGAGTCCTGCAACAACGCCAGCAACAGCGCCGACATGCATGCCACCCCAACCGCACCGCCCAGGGAACGGAACAGGTTGGTGGTGCTGGTCGCCACCCCGATATCCCGCTGCTCCACCGAGTTCTGCGTACCCACTAGGGAAGTCGGAAACTGCATCCCGGCGGCAATCCCGCACAGCAACATAAACAGACTGGTGACCGCCACCGCCTGAGGCGCACTCAACGCCATGCCGAAAATCGCGATCGGGCTCAGGAAGGCGCCAATCAGGATCATCGGTTTATAACGCCCGGTCACCGAGGTCATGCGCCCGGCAAAATACGCCCCCATCGGCAAACCCATCGCCAGCGGCAGCAAATGCAAGGCGGCACTGTCGGCACCGGAACCGGTGACGGTCTGGTAGCGCAGCGGCATCAGCACCGTCAGGGAAATCGCCTGGAAACTGGTAAAGAAAATCGTGCACCAGCACAACACCGCGCTGCGGTTGGCAAACAGGTGCATCGGCAACAAGGGCTCCCGCGCCCGACGCTCGTGCCACACAAACACCGTCAACGCCACCACGGCACAGACCAACAGCCCCAGCACTTCATTGTCGCGCCAATGATGGCCCTGGCCGATTTCGGTGATACCCAGCAACAGCGCCGTCAAACCGACGATCATCAGCAAGGTGCCGAGGTAGTCGATCACCGGCTTGCGTTGCGGCACCGGCAGCCCCACCAGCGTGCGATGGGCCACCCACCAGGCGCCCGCGCCCAGCGGCAGGTTGATCAGGAACACCCAGCGCCACGACAGGTACTCGGTCATGTAGCCGCCCAACACCGGGCCGGCCACGCTCGCCACCGCGTACATGCTGCTGAAGTAACCCTGGTAGCGCCCGCGCTCACGGGGCGGGATGATGTCGCCGATAATCGCCTGGCTGACCGAAATCATCCCGCCGGCACCGATGCCCTGGAGGATCCGCGCCAGCACCAGTTGCTCCATGCTCTGGGCCATGCCGCAGAACAGTGAAGCGAGGGTGAACAGCCCCATGCCGATCAGCATCATTGGCCGGCGCCCGTACAAGTCGCCGAGCTTGCCGTAGATCGGCACGGCCACGGTCATCGCCACCATGTAGCCGGAGATCACCCAGGCCAGCAGGTTTACATCATGGAACTGCGCGGAAATGGCCGGCATGGAAACGGCGACGATGGTCTGGTCCAGGGCCCCGAGAAAGATCGCCATCATCAAGGCGACAAGGACACTGCGCACGGCGGGTGTGGCGGGCTGATTGAGGTTGGTCACGGCAGAACCTGCGAGCAAGGGCCCGCGGGAAAAGGAGGCCCACGGGAATGCTCGTCAGTGTACTAGATAGCTGACTATTCGATAGCCTCGTAAGGAAGTCCGACGTAATTTTCTGCAATGGTTTTACGACCGGCTTCGGAGTCGACGAAGTATTCCAGTTCGCTCTGGGCGATGCGCTGGCTGAAGCCGTCCGCCTCAGGGAATTGGTGCAACATCGAGGTCATCCACCAGGAAAATCGTTCGGCCTTCCAGATCCGCCGCAGGCAAATCTGCGAGTACTTCTCCAGCAATTCCACTCGGCCCTCGCGGTACACCTTGAGCAGGATATTGAACAAGGTGCTGACATCGCTGGCCGCCAGGTTCAAACCCTTGGCGCCGGTGGGCGGCACGATGTGGGCGGCGTCGCCCAGCAGGAACAGGCGACCGTACTGCATCGGCTCCACCACAAAACTGCGCAGCGGCGCGATGCTCTTTTCGATGGACGGGCCGGTCACCAGTTGCTCGGTGAGTGAGTTGGGCAAACGGGTTTTCAGTTCATCCCAGAAGCGCTCATCGGACCAGTCGTCCACCGACTCATCGGCCGGCACCTGCAGGTAATAACGGCTGCGGGTCGGTGAACGCATGCTGCACAGGGCAAAGCCACGTTCGTGTTTGGCGTACACCAGTTCATCGTGGATCGGCGGGGTGTCGGCGAGGATGCCCAGCCAGCCAAACGGATAGACCCGTTCAAAGACTTTCAATGCCTCGGTGGGAATCGACTGACGCGCCACACCGTGAAAACCATCGCAGCCAGCGATGTAGTCGCAGTCCAGCCGGTAATGCTCGCCTTTATGTTCGAAGCTCAGCCACGGCTCCGGGCTTTTCAGATCATGGGGCTGCACGTTGCCGGCTTCATACAACGTTGTCGCGCCGCTGGCCTGGCGCGCGGCCATCAGGTCGCGGGTGACTTCGGTTTGCCCGTAGATCATCACCGTCTTGCCGCCGGTCAGCGTCTTGAGGTCGAGATGGGTCAGTTGCCCATTCAGCGCCAGCTCAAAGCCCTCATGCACCAGGCCTTCGGCATCCATCCGCGCACTCACGCCGGCCTGGCGCAGCAGGTCGACCATGCCTTGTTCCAGCACCCCGGCACGGATGCGCCCTTGCACGTAATCCGGGGTCTGGCGCTCTAGAATCAGGGTTTCAATCCCGGCCTCGTGCAACAGTTGGCCGAGCAGCAGTCCCGAAGGACCGGCGCCGATGATGGCGACTTGGGTTTTCAGCGTTTTCATTATTTTTATGGCCCGCAAGCTTCATCCGAACGTATCCGGTGAAAGAGTTGTCATTGAAGGTGTTGCTGGCATTTTTCACTTGAGTGCCCGGCATAAGAAGGTGAAAACTGAGCCCAAAGCTGCGCTTTTCGCCAATTGGGGCGATTACCGCACAACTCTCCCGAAGTATCGGATGAAGCCATGACCAAAACTGCCAGTGCCGCGATTCCAGTGTTCAAACTCTACGGTGAGAGCCAGCAATGGCCGACCCCGGATTTGTTGCACTGTGAAACCATCTCCCGGCGCAGCCGTGAGTACCAGTGGGAAATCCAGCCCCACCGGCATGCGGACCTGTGCCAGTTGCTTTACGTGCACAAAGGCCAGGCACAACTGGAGATCGAGGGGCAGCGCAGCACCCTGAATGAATCGACGCTGCAGGTGCTGCCGCCGTTATGCGTGCATGGCTTTCGCTTTTCCGAAGACGTCGAGGGGTTTGTGGTCACGCTGGCCGCGCCGCTGATGGCGCATTTGCAGGGGCAGCTGGGGGCTGCGCTGGATGGCCTGAACGCCTTGGGCAGCTACCCTGCCGGCAACGACAGTGACTACCTCAACAGCCTGTTTGCGCGCCTGCAGGAGGAGTACGCCAGCGACCAACCGGCGCGAGACATGATGATGCACGCCCTGGTCAGCGTGCTGCTGGTGTGGATCAGCCGCCAGGCCATCCAGCGTCGCCATCCACGGGCACCGCGGGGCCGCGAATACTTCCGCCGGTTCACCCAGCTGGTAGAGCAACATTATCGCGAGCACCCAAAAATCGAAGACCTGGCCCACAAGCTCGGGATCTCGGTCTCACACCTGAACGGTACGTGTCGGGAGTTGGGCGGGCAGCCTGCGTTGCAGATCATGCACGACCGCCAGTTGCTGGAAGCCAAGCGCCTGCTGACCTACACCAGCATGACCATCAATGAAATGTCGGAGGTGTTGGGCTTTTCCGACCCGACCAACTTCTCACGGCTGTTTCGCCGACGCGTCGGGTTCTCCCCGAAGGCGTTTCGGGAGCAGTTGAAAGCCGACCAGGACGCTAGCGAAGCGAACTGAAGGCAGCCATGTGGCCAACGCATTGACCGTGATTGCAGCTGGAGGCGAAGCCCGGCTGCATGCGGGTCTGTTCGACGCGGTAGGCGGCAGTGCCATAGAGCGCGGTGGCGGCGGCGCACAGGGTGAAAATCATCAGGTACTTTCTTGTTTTGATCGACATGATGCTGACCTCTGATCCGATCAAGAAGGTGCTTTGATAAGCATAGGTCAGCTGGGGCAAGTCGCCATTATCGGGCGACATTCAACCTGTTTATGTCGGCTTAGAGACCGACGTCCCACACCGGCTCTTCCGGAAACCTCAATACCAGGAAATCCAGCAGGCTGCGCAGCGCCGCCGGCATATGCTTGCGCGAGGCGTACACCGCGTAGATGTTCATCTGCTGCGGCTCGGCCTCGGGCAACAAGCGGATCAACTCGCCACTGCGGATGTAGTCGCCCGCCTGATAACTCGGCAGCCGCGACACCCCTGCTCCCGCCAGCGTCACCCGCAATAAGGTACTGGCCTCGTTGGCGCTGATATTGCCCTGCACCGGCACCGACACCGGCTCGCCGTTCTCCATGAAGTGCCACAGGCTTTTGCCGAAGTAGGAGTGGGTCAGGCAATTGTGCCGGGCCAGGTCCTGTACCTGCCGCGGTTGCGGATGCTCCAGCAGGTAAGCGGGCGATGCGCAGATCACCGAACGGCACAGCGTGAGGCGGCGGGCGATCAGGTTGGGGTCCAGTTCGAAGCTGGTGCGGATCGCCAGGTCGATGCGCTCATCCACCAGGTTCACCGTGCGATCAAGCATCTGCATATCGATGTTGACCAGCGGGTAGCGCTTGACGTATTCGGCCATGGCATCGGCCAGCTGTGCCTGGCCGAACGAGGTGCTGACACTCAGGCGCAGCAGGCCACGGGGTGCTTCGTCCGGTTCGCTGACGGCGGCCTGCATGTCGCTGCACAACTCCAGCATCTGTCGGCAACGGGGCAGGGTTTCGCTGCCGGCGGCGGTCAGGCTGAGCTTGCGGGTGGTGCGGTGCATCAGGCGCGCGCCGACCCAGTCTTCCAGCTCCGCCAGGTAGCGCGACACCACCGGGCGCGACAGGTCCAGATGGTCGGCTGCCGCCGACTGGCTGCCCAAGTCCACCACCGCGACAAACACCCGCATTGCTTGAAGACGATCCATGATTTGCCCGCTTTTAGAAACAAACTATGTCCAAGCATCGCATTTTTTGTAGCGTTTGGTGCAACTAAGCTCTGTCCACACCTTACCGATGACTGGAGCTGCACATGTTTGGATTCTCCCCGCTCAAGCGCGTGGCCCTGGCCGCCGCCTCCCTGGCCTTCGCCGCGCACGCCATGGCGGCCGACCTGACCCTGGACGCCTACAACCCGGGCGAAACCGCGATGATGCCGGTCACCTCGGTACTGGTCAGCGGCGACAAAGATGCGATCCTGGTGGACGCCCAATTCGGCAAGACCCAGGCCGAGCAACTGGTGCAAAAAATCCGCGCCAGCGGCAAGCGCCTGACGACCATCTACATCAGCCACGGCGACCCGGACTACTACTTCGGCCTCGATACCCTGACCGCCGCCTTCCCCCAGGCCAAAGTCCTGGCACCGCAGCCGGTGGTGGACCATATCAAGGCCACCGTTGAACACAAACTGGCGTTCTGGGGCCCGAAACTGGGCGCGGACAAGCCTGGCAAAGCCGTCATTCCCCAGGTGCTTGAGGGCCACAGCCTGACCCTCGAAGGCAAGCAACTGGAAGTGATCGGCCTGGACGGCGCACAACCGGACCGCACCTTTGTGTGGATCCCGTCGATCAAGGCAGTGGTCGGTGGTGTGGTGGTCTCCGAGAACATTCATGTGTGGATGGCCGACACACAGACCGCGAAGTCCCACACCGATTGGCTGGCAACCCTGCAACGTATCCAGGACTTGAAACCGCGCACGGTGATTCCGGGTCACTACCTGGGCACGCCGTCGCTCAAATCCGTGGCGTTCACCGCCGACTACATCAAGGCCTTTGACGAAGAAACCGCCAAGGCCAAGGACTCCGCCGCCCTGATTGCGGCGATGCAAAAGCGTTACCCGAACCTGGGTGACGAGAGCACCCTGGAACTGGGCGCCAAAGTCGCCAAGGGCGAAATGCAGTGGTGAGTTGATTCAACCCTTAACCGTACTGGAGAACGTCATGAGCAAGATCGCAATCATTGGTGCCACCGGTCGTGCCGGTAGCCAACTGCTGGAAGAAGCGCTGCGTCGCGGGCACACCGTCACGGCCATCGCACGTAATACCGACAAGATCGGGGCGCGCCCTGGCGTCACCGCCAAGCAAGTCGATGCGCTGGATGCCCAGGCGCTGGAACAGGCCATCCGCGGCAACGACGTGGTGATCAGTGCGGCGCACTTCGCCACCCTGCCGCCGGAAGCGGTGATCAACCCGGTGAAAAAAGCCGGCGTGAAGCGCCTGCTGGTGGTCGGCGGTGCCGGTTCGCTGTTGTTGCCGGGCGGCAGCCGAGTGATCGACAGCCCGGGCTTCCCCGAGGAATACAAAGCCGAAGCCAGCGCCGGCAGTGTTTTCCTCGATACCCTGCGCCAGGAAAAAGACCTGGACTGGACCTTCCTGTCGCCTTCGGCGGAGTTCGTCGAGACCGCGCGCACCGGCACATTCCGCTTGGGCCAGGATGAATTGCTGGTGAGCAGTGAAGGCCGCAGCTGGATCAGTTTTGCCGACTTTGCGATTGCGCTGATTGATGAAGTGGAAACACCGAAGCATTCACGCCAGCGGTTTACCGTCGGCTACTAAGGCTGACGCGCACTAAAAATGTGGGAGCGGGCTTGCTCGCGAATGCGGTGTGTCAGTCAACAGATGTATTGGCTGACCCGGCGCCTTCGCGAGCAAGCCCGCTCCCACATTTTGATCTTCATTGTGACGGCGACTGTGCCTGGCTCACCAGCCAATCCATAAGCTGCTCCAACCCCGCCGAGGGCTCAGTGCCCGGCGGGTACACCAGGTAATACCCCATCCCCGTCGGCACCCGTAGTTCAAACGGCGTCGCCAACCGCCCCGCCTTCAGGTCCTCGCCAATCAGCGCGCTGTCGCCAATCGCCACGCCCGAGCCTTGGGACGCCACCGTCATCGCCAGGTCCAGGGTCTCAAAATGATGCCCCTGGGCCAGATTGCTCAAGCGTGTATTCGCCGCTTTCAACCACAACGCCCAATCGCGCTCATCCCGCGTAGGGTGCAACAACACCTGTTGCTGCAAATCGGCGGGCGTGTGCAAGTCACCGAGCAAGGCCGGCGCGCACACCGGTGTCAGGCGCTCATCGAACAGATGCCGGGCCTGGGCCGACTGCTCGGCAATCGGCGCGTAGATCACCGCGGCATCGAACTGCTCGCGGCGAAAGTCGACGGTGTAGGCCACGGTGGTGGTCAACTCCACCGGCACATCCGGGCGTTCCTGCTGCCACTGCATCAGGCGCGGCAACAGCCAGCGCATCACGCAGGTGGAGGCCTTGAGCTGCAAGGTCTCGCGGCGGGTGCCGATCTGCTCAACCGCCTCGCCGATCAGGCCGAACACCTGCTGCGCCCGCAGTGACCATTCGCGGCCCTCTTCGGTGAGGCTCAAGCCACGAGCCTGGCGCTGGAACAGCGCATAGCCCAGATGACTTTCCAGCCCGGCGATCTGCCGACTCACCGCGCCCTGGGTGATGTGCAATTGCTCGGCGGCTCGGGTGAAGTTGCAGCACTGGGCCGTGACCCAAAAGGTGTGCAGGGCCGGCAGCGGCGGAAGACGTTTCATAAGGGCGCAGCCATGACGTGAGGACATGGCTAGTATGACTTTTTATCGATTGTTGCCGCTACGGGCCAGCCGTTCCAATACGGGCCTTTATCAACAATAAGAGCGACGACAATGGCGACCTGCGGCGAAGTATTGGTCAACCTGCTGGAAGGCTACGGCGTGGACCAGGTGTTTGGCATCCCCGGCGTGCACACCGTGGAACTCTACCGGGGCCTGGCGCGCTCGAGCATCCGCCACGTCACCCCGCGCCACGAACAGGGCGCCGGTTTCATGGCCGACGGCTATGCGCGCACCAGCGGCAAGCCCGGCGTGTGCTTCATCATCACCGGCCCCGGCATGACCAACATCACCACCGCCATGGGCCAGGCCTACGCCGACTCGATCCCGATGCTGGTGATCTCCAGCGTGCAGTCCCGCAGCCAGCTGGGCGGCGGGCGCGGCAAGCTGCACGAGCTGCCGAACCAGAACGCGATGATCGCGGGCGTGGCGGCGTTCTCCCATACCTTGATGTCGGCAGCCGAGTTGCCCGGTGTACTGGCCCGGGCATTTGCGCTGTTCCAGGCCGGACGACCGCGCCCGGTGCACATCGAAATCCCGCTGGACGTGCTGGTGGAAAACGCCGACGCGTTGCTCGGCAGCGAACCGGTCAGCGTTTCCCGCGCTGGCGCTGCGCCGTCGGCGGTCAAGCAGATGAGCCAGTTGCTGGCGGCGGCAAAACGCCCGCTGATTCTCGCCGGTGGTGGCGCCATCGACGCAGCACCCGAGTTGACGCAACTGGCCGAAGCCCTCGGCGCGCCGGTGGCGCTGACCATCAATGCCAAGGGCATGCTGGCCGCCAACCACCCGCTGCTGATCGGCTCGACCCAAACCCTGGTCGCCACCCGCGCGCTGGTGGCCGAGGCAGACGTAGTGCTGGCTATCGGCACCGAGCTGGCCGAAACCGACTACGACGTGACTTTCGCCGGCGGCTTCGACATTCCCGGTGCCCTGCTGCGCATCGACATCGATTCCGACCAGACCGTGCGCAATTACCCGCCGCAAGTCGCGCTGGTAGCCGACGCGCAAATCGCTGCGCAGGCACTGCTTGCCGAGCTGGGCAACAAACCCCTGGCCGTCCGCGACAGCAACTGGGGCGCCCACCGCGTCGCCCGCCTGTGGAGCGAACTGGAACCCACCTGGGACGCCGCCACCCGCGCGCAAACCCTGTTCCTCAACACCGTCCTGGACGAACTGCCCGACGCCGTACTGGTGGGCGACTCCACCCAACCGGTGTACACCGGCAACCTGACCCTGAACCTCGACCAGCCGCGCCGCTGGTTCAACTCCTCCACCGGCTACGGCACCCTCGGCTACGCCTTGCCGGCGGCCATCGGTGCGTGGCTGGGGCGCGGCAACGGCGCGCCGGTGGTGTGCCTGATCGGCGACGGCGGCCTGCAATTCACCCTGCCGGAACTGGCCAGCGCCGTGGAAGCGCGCACGCCGGTGATCGTGCTGCTGTGGAATAACCAGGGCTATGAGGAGATCAAGAAATACATGGTCAACCGCGCCATCGAACCGGTGGGCGTGGACATCTACACCCCGGACTTTATCGGCGTGGCCAAGGCCCTCGGCGCTGCTGCCCAGCGTATCCAGGGTGTTGAGGAATTACGCAGCGCCTTGCGTGCCGCCACTGATCGCCAGGGCCCGACGCTGATTGAAATCGACCAGGGGCTTTGGATGAAGGAGGTGGCGGTATGAGCGCGGTATTGAATGGGCTGTTTATCAATGGCGCGTGGCGTGCCGGCCATGACGTGCTGGACGTGATCAACCCGGCCACCGAGGCCACCCTGGCCCAAGTGAGCGTGGGTGATGCAGGCGCGGTGACTGAGGCCATCGGCGCCGCCAGCGCGGCCTTCCCGGGCTGGTCAAAAAGCACCGGCCGCGACCGCGCCGCGCTGTTGCGCAAGATCGCCGAGGGTGTGAGCGCAGAGCGTGAACACCTGATGCAACTGCAATCGAGCAACAACGGCAAGCCGCTGTTTGAAGCCGGCATCGATGTGGATGACGTGATCGCCACCTTTGCCTATTACGCGAACCTGGCCGACGAAATGGACGCCACCCAGGACCGTCCGGTGGCGCTGCCCACCGAGGACTTCAGCGCCCGCGTACGCCGTGAACCCTGCGGCGTGGTGGGCCTGATCGTGCCGTGGAATTTCCCGATGGTGACCACCGCCTGGAAACTCGCCCCCGCGCTGGCGGCCGGTTGCTGCGTGGTGCTCAAGCCTTCGGAAGTGACGCCGCTGGCAGAGCTGGAACTGGCCCGGATCATCGCCTCGGTGGGCTTGCCTGCCGGTGTGTTCAACCTGGTCTGCGGCACTGGCCTGGCGGTGGGCGCGCCGATGGCGGCTGACCCACGGATCGCGAAAATTTCCTTCACCGGCAGCAATGCCGTGGGCGTGCAGGTGATGCAGCGCGCCGCCGAAACGGTGAAGGGTGTGAGCCTGGAACTGGGCGGCAAATCCGCGTTGCTGGTGCTGGCGGACGCCGACCTCGACTTGGCCGTGGAACTGGCCTGCGGCGGTGGTTTCTTCAACGCCGGGCAGATGTGTTCCGCCACCAGCCGGGTGTTGGTGGCCGACGAACTGGCGGACGAGTTTCTCACCCGCTTGCAGGCCAGGGCCGAGAGCATTCGCGTGGCGGACCCGTTTGCCGAAGACGTGGAAATGGGCGCATTGGTCAACCGTGCGCAGTATCAGCGGGTGCTGGGGCATATCGAACGTGGCGTGCAAGCCGGCGCGAAGCTGCTGTGTGGCGGCGGGCGCCCGGCGGATTTGCCTCATGGGTATTTCATTCGCCCGACGGTCTTCACTGAAGTGCCGTTGGACAGTGCGTTGTGGAACGAGGAGATCTTCGGCCCGGTGCTGTGCGTGCGCAGTTTTGCCAATGAGGCCGAGGCGGTGGCGCTGGCCAATGACAGTGAGTTTGGCCTGGTCGCGAGCGTGCTGAGCAGCAACGTGGAAGCGGCTGAGCGAGTGGCCAATGCTTTGCAGGTGGGTTTGGTGTGGATCAACGCGCCGCAGGTGATCTTCCCGCAAACGGCGTGGGGTGGTTACAAGCAGAGCAGCATTGGCCGGGAACTGGGGCCTTGGGGGTTGCAGGCGTTTCAGGAGATCAAGCATGTGATCCGGGCGGTGTAGAAACACTCAAGAGCACCACTGTTCCCTGTGGGAGCTGGCTTGCCTGCGATTGCGGTCTATCAGACACAGATGTGTTGCCTGACCCACCGCTATCGCAGGCAAGCCAGCTCCTACCTGTTGATTTGTACCGTGTCAGCAGATGCATTTTTTCAATAGCCCCAACGACTTTCTCATTTGCCGCCCTCCCCCACGCCCGGCCTAATACTGCCCTTGTCAGTTCAAGGCCTGCCCATGGAAAACGTCCGCGCAAAACCCGCCACCGCCGTTTGGCTGATGATCAGCGTTGTGCTGGTTGCCCTCAACCTGCGCCCGTCGATGGCCGCCGTCGGCCCGTTGTTGTCGTCGATTCGCGCCGATGTGGCCCTGAGTTTCAGCACGGCCTCCCTGCTGACCATGCTGCCGGTCATGGCCATGGGCCTGGCGATGTTTTTTGGCATGGGCGTGGCCAAACGCTTCGGCGAGCATCGCAGCATTGTGCTGTCGCTGGTGGTGATCGGCCTGGCCACCGTCTCCCGGTTGTTCCTGGACTCGGCGGTTGAGCTGATCCTCAGCGCCATTGCCGCCGGCGTAGGCATCGCGATGATCCAGGCGTTGATGCCCGCCTTGATCAAGTCGCGCTTCAGCGACAACGTTTCCCTGTTCATGGGCCTGTACGTCACCGCGATCATGGGCGGCGCGGCCCTCGCCGCTTCGTTCTCGCCGTTTATCCAGGTGCAAACCGGCAGCTGGCGCATCGGCCTGGCGATCTGGGCGGTTCTCGCGGTATTGGCGCTGGTGTTCTGGTACGCCCAACGCTCGGTGCTGCCGCCGCTGCCGCAAGCCGGCGCAGGCCCGCAGGCGTCATTCTTCGGCAATCGCCGGGCCTGGTTGCTGGCGATTTTCTTCGGCCTCGGTACCGCGTCCTACACCTGCGTGCTGGCCTGGCTGGCGCCGTACTACGTGGAACAAGGCTGGAGTGAACAGAACGCCGGCCTGTTGCTGGGCTTTTTGACGGCCATGGAAGTGGTCTCCGGCCTGATCACCCCGGCCATCGCCAACCGCCGGAGGGACAAGCGGGGTCTGGTCGCGGTGCTGCTGGTGCTGATCATCGCCGGCTTCTGCGGGCTGATCCTGAGCCCGCAATACCTGAGCCTGCTGTGGCCGTGTTTGCTCGGCCTGGGGATTGGCGGCTTGTTTCCGATGAGCCTGATCCTGTCCCTCGACCACCTCGACAACCCGCGCCGTGCCGGTGGCCTGACGGCCTTTGTGCAGGGCATCGGCTACCTGATCGCCGGTTTGTCGCCGCTGATTGCCGGGATGATCCGCGACCAGCTGGGCAGCTTCGAGTGGGCCTGGTGGTCACTGACGGCCGTGGTGGTGGTGATGCTGCTGATCGTACTGCGCTTCGATCCCCGGCATTACGCGCGGCATATTCGCTGAGGTCGTGTTGTAAACATTATTTGTCCCACCTCAAACAGAGAAAGGTCCGACAGAGCTTTCTATTGGTACGAGCGTTCCGTTAACATTTTGTATTGTCTTGTACCGAGTTCGGTACAAAGCGCTTGCGGACGGAACGGATGCTAAACAGCAACTTGCTTAGAAAGCTCGATATGCAGGACCTGATGGTGTTTGTCGCTGTTTACGACCAAAGCAGCGTCACCGAGGTTTCCGAGACCCTGTTCGTCAGCCAGTCCACCGTGAGCTACAGCCTGAAGAAGCTGCGCACGAGCTTCGAAGACGAGTTGTTTATCAACACCCGGGCGGGCATGCGTCCTACGTACAAAGCCGCCACCATGTACGGGCATGTGCAGAAAATCCTCGAAAGCATCAACCTGTGCCATGCCGGCAGCCAAACGTTCGACCCCACCCAGAAGGCTGTGACCTTCAACGTCTGCGCCCCCGAATACTTCGAACAGTTGATCCTGCCGCGCCTGCTGAAAAACTTCGACCGCGCCGACCTGCCGGTGATCGTCAACGTGCAGAAGCTCGAAACCGAGGTCCCGGCCGACGCCTTGCGCGACGGGCGTCTGGACCTGGTGATTTGCTTCGGGCCGCACTTTCATCGCGAGCACAAGGACATCAAGACCCAGATGCTGCTGGAGGACGACCTGGTGTGCGTGTTCGACAAACACTCGGCGCCCCGGGAACCGGCGTTCAGCCTGCAATCCTTCGTCGCCCGGCGCCATGTGTTCCCCACGCCCTGGAGTTCCGACACCAACATGATCGACGGCTGGCTGGCGCGCCAGTCCCACAAGCGCCAGGTGATCGCCCGCGCCAACAGCTACAGCGCGGCGCTGAAGATGATCACCGGCACTGACTTTATCGTCACCTTGCCCCGTCGAGTGCTGAAGCTGCTGGCAGACACAACCGTGTTCGGCCATTGCGAAGCGCCGAACGGTTTGCCGGGGTTTACCCTGGATATGCAGTGGAATGAACACAGCGCGCAGGACAGCGCCAACACGTGGTTCAGGGAGCAGGTGGTGAAGGTGTGTGCGGATCAGGGGTTATTATGACCCCCTGTGGCGAGGGAGCTTGCTCCCGCTGGGCTGCGTAGCGGCCCCAAGAATTTTGGGAGCGCTTCGCACTGGAGCGCCAGCCCGGTCCAGCGGGAGCAAGCTCCCTCGCCTCAGAGTATTGCCCGTCAGCCGATGGTGACTTTGCTGTAGGACTCGCGATCCATATCGACCAGCAAGACACTGAGCTGCACCTGCAGGTCTGCAGGCCAATCGCCCAGGTCCTGCAGCGCCGCCAACAGGCTTTCCGACAATTGCTTCTTGACCTGCGGTGAACGCCCGCTGAGCAGCGACAGCTTCACCGCGATAAAAGCGCGCGGGCTGATGGATGTGCCAACCTGGAATGTCTCCACCTTCAGCGCGCGGCTTTTGATATCGAACTCGGAACCGAACTGCCCGGACGCCATCAGCACGTTGTTGAGCCGCAACAAGGTTTTCTCAACGGCCAGCCCTGTGAGGTTGGCGGTGTATTCCAGATGCAGATGCGGCATGAAGGCTCCGAGCTTGTTGTAGGAAAAGAGTCATACATATAGCACGGGGCCGGGCGGAATCAGACCGCTTTCAGTGTGAAACTTCGGTCAGGCTGTGCAGCGAGCGATTTTCCCAGATCGCCACGATCACCAACACCGCCGACGTCAACGCCCCCAGTACCAACGCCGAAAACACCTGCTGCAATCCCAGCGGCAGCAACACCAGCAGCATCAGCAAGCCGCCCAGGTGCGAAAACGGTGGCAACGGCCGGTCGCTCATCACCCACTTGAACAGCGCACTGCCCAGCAGGAACAACCACGGGCCGGCGATGATCGCCACCACGCCTGCCTGGCTGGCATGCCCCGGATGCACCAGCACCAGTTCGTCGGCCACGGCGCTGACGATAATCCCGGCGACGATCAGTACATGCAGGTAGGTGTAGGCGATCCGCGCCTGACGGCCCGGGTCGGCAGAGCTGGCAATGCGATGGTGGGCGCGCTCGGCGCCGCTGTCGAAATAGATCCACCACAGGGCGATGCTGCCCACCACTGCCACCAGGAATGCCGCCAGCCCGTCCACGCTCCAGGGCAGTTCGGCGAAGGTCGCGCCGGTCACCAGCAACGACTCACCGAGGGCGATGATCACAAACAGGCCGCAGCGTTCGGCCATGTGGTTGCCTTCCACATTCCAGTCCGCAAGCGTCGAGGGCCCAAGCCCGGGCACCCAGAAATACACCGACGGGGAAATCAACTCGATCAACAGCGCCAGGGCCCAGAAGGCCAGGCGCTGCTCGCCTTCGAGCAGCGCACCGGTGATCCAGAACACCCCGGAAAACAGCATCCACGCCAGGATCCGCTGGAAATTGCGGGTCATGTTCAGCGACTCGCCGCGCACCGCCCACAACGCAAACAGCGTGCGTCCTACCTGCATGAACACATAGGCGCCGGCGAACAACAGCCCGCGATCGGTAAACGCCTTGGGGATCGACGAGGACAGCAACAGGCCCGCCACCATCAAACCGAACAGGCCGATGCGGATCGGGATTTTTTCCGGGTCCAGCCAGTTGGTGACCCACGAAGTGAAGATCCACACCCACCACACCGCGACCATCATCAACGCCACCTGCACGGCACCGCCGATGGACAAGTGGGCGAGCAGCGAATGGGACAACTGGGTCACGGCAAACACGAACACCAGGTCGAAAAACAGCTCGACCATGCCAACCTTGCCGCTGTCATGACTGCCGCGCCCACGCAGCAAGGAACGGGATGGGGCCATGCCTGGATCTCCCTGAAGGTTTTATCTCAAGATTTGGGTGCGACCACCGGCAGCATGTCCCGCTCGCTCATGAACGCCTCCAGCCGCGAACGCATCCAGCGCTCCGCCGGATCGGTGTCAACGTGGCTGAGCCAGACCATCGACAAGTCCAGGGTCGGGGTTTCGAACGGGAACGGTTCACAGAACAGATTGCCTCCGGCGGCCATGGCCTGGGCGGTGTAATCCGGCAGGCTGGCGATCATGTCGGTGCCGGCGAGCAGCGCCGGCAATGCGCTGTATTGCGGCACCGAGAGCACCACGTGGCGCTTGCGACCGATTTCCGCCAGCCACTCATCGGCAAACCCGGACACGTTGGCGGTGTGGGACACCAGCACATGGGGCCGTGCGCAATATTCGTCGAGGGTCAGGGGTTTGTCCGAGGCATCCGCCCGCAGCAGGCACGGGCGGATATGCCGCAATAATTTGCGCTTGGCATTGGCCGGCAGGCCGCGGGTCTGGGTGATGCCGACGGTGATATCCCCGGAACCCAGCAGGTCCGGGATGCGCCAGTAATCCACATGCTGCACCACGAACACCACCTGCGGCGCTTCCTGGCGCAAGGCGCGCAGCAGCGGCGGCAGCAGGCCGAACTCGACGTCATCGGACAGGCCGATGCGAAAGGTCATGGTGCTGATGGACGGGTCGAAATCGTGGGTCAGGCTCAGGGCCGACGACAAGGAGTCGAGGGCCGGCGACAGGTGCTTGATGATTTCCTCGGCCCGCGCGGTAGGTTCCATCCGATGGCCGACACGAATGAACAGCGGGTCATTGAACAACGTACGCAGGCGGTTGAGGGCCGAACTGATGGTGGGTTGCCCGAGAAACAGCTTCTCCGCCACCCGGGTCACGTTGCGTTCGAGCATCAAGGTTTCAAAGACCACCATCAAATTGATGTCGGCCTTGCGTAATTCATTGCGATTCATCGGCGACCGCCCCACTGCCCTGGATAAGTCGCAGTTTAGAAACACCCGGGGCCCTGCGTCTATGCGCACACTGTTCAACACGGGCCTTTGGGACTATAAAGCAGCTTCCAAGGCTTGCGAGAACACCATCGTGCTGGTCATTTCTGCCTTGAGCGTCCTGGTTGCCGGGATTTTGCTCTGGGCCATCAAATTCATCGCTCATCCCACCGCCAGGACACTGTTACGGGTATTTGTCGGTTTGTGCCTGGCGGCAGTCGTGGCTTACCTGGTGCTGGCTTCGGGGTTTCCTACCTCGTTGCTGGTGTGACCGGGCTCCTGCTCCTGCCCCTGACGCAAACGCAAGGCGGCCAACGCGGCCACCACCAGCACCACGGCAATCACTTTCAAGCCATTCGTGGCATTGCCGGTGCTCATCTCGATCGCGCCCATCACCGACGGCCCGACAAACCCGCCGAGCAATCCGCAGGCATTGACGAAGCCCAGCCCGCCCGCCAGCGCCACGCCCTTGAGGCGCGAGGCCGGGTAGAGAAAGATGATCGACTGCACCACAAAGAACATCACCGCCGACACACAAAAGCCCAGCAGGCTGAACACCGGCCCCGACACCGAGGCAATCCCCAGCCCCAACGCCATGGTCAGCAAACCGGTAATCAACAGCCGTCGGGCACGGGTGGGCGTGGTCGCAAAGCGCGGCAGCAATACAGCGCCGGCCGCTGCGGCAATCCACGGCAATGAGGTCAGCAAGCCGACGCTCATGGTGCTCAATTCACCGTATTTGCTGATGATGCTCGGCAGGAAAAAGATCACGGTGTAGATGGTGATCTGATGGCAAAAATACACAAAGATCGCCAGCAGGATCTGCGGTGTCAGCCAGTTCTTCAGGGAATGCCCGCCCTCGCCTGCGCCCTCTTCGGTCTCCATCGCGATGCGCTGTTCAATCCCGCGCGCCTCTGCGGCCGAGAGCCATGGCGCCTTGCTCGGACGGTCCGGCAACTTGCACCACACCACCCAGGCAAACGCGACCGCCGGCAGCCCTTCGAGCAGGAACATCCACTGCCAGCCGTGCCAGCCGAGCAGCCCGTCCATGCGCATCAACGCCGCGCCCACCGGGCCACCGATGATGTTGGCAAAACACACGCCGAGTAGGAAATACCCGGTAGCCCGCGCCCGTTGCTCGCGGTTGAACCAGTAGGTGAGGTACAGCATCACCCCGGGAAACAGGCCGGCTTCGGCAATGCCCAGCAGCAGGCGCAGGATATAGAACGAGGTCTCACCCTGGACGAACGCCATGGCCGCCGAAATCAGGCCCCAGGTCACCATGATCCGGGCTATCCAGAACCGCGCGCCGACCTTGTGCATGATCAGGTTGCTGGGGATTTCCGACAGTGCATAGGTCAGGAAAAACAGCCCGGCGCCCAGGCCATAGGCCGCTGCTGAAATCCCCAGGTCAACGTCAAGATGGTGCTTGGCCAAGGCGATGTTGGTGCGGTCCAGGAAGCTCAGCACGTAGGCGATGACCAGCAAGGGCATCAGCTTGACGAACATCAGTTTGTTCAACTCCCGTGGTTCACGGGCGGTGTTGGCAGTCTTCATCGGGCAATTCCTCTTGGCGCCCCGCCAGCGCAACGGCTGGGGGACGCATCGGTGTTGTTCTAGGGTTCGAGTTGCGCAACCAGCGCCGGCGGGCGATGGGAAAACAGTTGCAGCAGCGCCCCGCCCAGGGCACAGCCGGCCATCACGAAGAAGCACACCGTGTAGCCGTGCAAGGTGGTCCAGCCGCCGCCCATGGCAATCAGGCTGCCCATCAGCACCGGCGCCAGGCCGCCACCGATAAACATCGCGGTGGTGATGATGCCGTTGGCGGTGGAGGTCGCCGACGGCTCGGCCGAGTCGCAGGCCACCGCGTAGTAGATCGGCCACACTGCGTTGGCCACCAGGCCGAACAGCAGTTGCACGACGATGATCAGGGTCAGGGTATTGGCGAAGTAGAACGCACCGACACTGGCCGCCATCCACACCCCGCAGATGATCAGGGTGACGCGCCGGCCAATGATGTCCGACAGCGACGGCCACACCAGTTGCCCGAGAATCCCGGTCAAGGTGAACACCACGCTCATCCCCGCCGACTCGGCCAGGGACAGCCCGGCGATGTTGTACAGGTAGGCCGGCAGCACGATGTTGACGCCCATGTACACCACTTGGGTCAGCATCGTATTACCCGCCGTCAGGGCGATATTGCGGTTGCGCAACGTGGCGATAAAGGTGCGCCAGGCGTGGCCCTTCACTTGGCTGGCCGGTGCGTTGTCCGGCGGGGTCATGCCCTTGGCGGCGATGTCGACGTACAGCGCGGTGATGCGTTCGGCGGTGGAATAGCGCGCCCAGAAAATCATCAGCGGCAACGCCACCACGAACGCGAAGAAGAACACGTAGCGCCAGTTGTCTTCACCGAAGGTGCTGATGACAAAGCTGGCGACGATGCCACTGAGCATGGCGCCGATCGGGTAACCGGTGTGGTGCGCGCCAAGGGCAAAACCACGACGCTCCACCGGCCACCATTCGGCGGTGTTGCTCACGCCCACCGGCTCGCCCCAGCCTGCGCCGAGGTTGACGCCAACCCGCAGCGCGATAAAGGTCGCGAGGTTGCCGCTCAGGGCCTTGAACCCGGAGAGGAACGAAATAGCCGTGTAGCCCAGCACCAGCGGCACCTGGAACCGCGCACGTTTCCAGCCACCGCCGTAGCGGTCACTCCACATCGAGCCGGGAATATCCAGCAGGGCCAGGGCCAGCATGATCACCGTGGCCATCGTGCCCCACTGGTCGGCCGACAAATCGAAATGCTTGGAGATGGTCGGCCCCAGGCGCAGCACGATCTCACGGTCGTAGGCGTTGAGGATCCAGATCATCCAGCACACCAGCAGCGACACCCAGGAGTGCCGGTGAATACTGCGCAGCGAGGCTTTTTTCAAGGTTGCCATGGGTTTCTCCAGGCGCGCGAGGGCGCGCACTGACACAAGGTTGCGAAAGGAAAGTGCCTTGTTGAAAAAAACGCGCTAGCTGGCGAACCGTCGCTCGGCTATTCCTTGCACGCCCAGCCCGGTGATCGCAAAAAGCGCCCCGCGCTGCTGACCGTCGGCCGGGAAACGCGGCAACGGTGGCTTGGCCATGGAGGTGACAAACAGGGTGTCCAGGTTCGGCCCGCCAAAGGTCAGGCTGGTGACCTTTTTCACCGGCATCTGGATGATCCGGTCGACCTGGCCGTCGGGCGTGTAGCGCACCAGTTTTCCGGCATAGACCAGCGCCTGCCACAGGCAGCCTTCGGCATCCACGGTGCAGCCGTCGGCAGCGCCACCGCCGCTGGTATCGACCTTGGCGAAGGTGCGTCGATTGCTCACCGCGCCGCTGGCTGGGTCGTAGTCATAGGCCCAGATCTCGCCGGACCAAGTGTCGCAAAAGTAGAACGTATCGCCCGCCGGGCTCCAGCACGGACCGTTGGACACGATGATGCCTTCGTCCAGGGTGTGCAGGCTCAGGTCCGCGTCGAGGCGGTAGAGTTTGGCGCTGGCGCTGTCTTCGAGGGTGTCCATGGAGCCGAAGACAAAGCGCCCCTGGCGGTCGACCTTGCCGTCGTTGAGGCGGTTGTTGGGCAGTGCGGGTTCCGGGTCGATCACCAGGGCCAGTTCGCCGCTGTTGAGGTCCAGGAGGTGCACGCCGTTTTGCAGGGCGACGATGGCTTGCTCGCCGCTATGGCGCAGGGCCATGGAGCCGATTTTCTGGCCCACATCCCAGGCGCGCAATTCGCGCCCATCCTCGGTGCAGCGCAGGATCCGGCCGTCGGCGCTGTCGATCCAGTACAACCGTTGTTGTTCGACGTCCCACACCGGGCCTTCGCCCAGGGTGGTCTTCACGTCCACAAGCACTTCGATACGCATGGTGTTATCCCCTTTTTTGTTGTTGTGCGGGATGGGCATGGCCGCGCCGTGACGCGGCCGGTTTATCACTTAGAAATTGACCTGGTCACGCCCCTTGAGCCCGAGGATTTCCCGCGCTTCATCCGGCGTGGCGACCTGATGGCCGAGGGCTTCGATCACTGTGCGAATGCGCCGTACCTGGTCGGCGTTGGACGCGGCCAGTTTGCCCGGGCCATCCCACAGCGAATCCTCCAGGCCGACCCGGGCGTTGCTGCCCATGGACAGGCCCATGGTGGCCAGCGGAATCTGCCCACGGCCGGCGCCGAGGATCGACCACACGTAGTCGTCGCCAAACAGGCGGTCGGCGGTGCGGCGCATATGGGCCAGGTCTTCCGGGTGCCCGCCGATGCCACCGCGCAAACCGAATACCGACTGGATAAACAACGGTGGTTTCAGCAGGCCGCGCTCCAGGAAATGGGCGGCGGTGTACAGGTGGCCGATGTCGTAGCACTCGATTTCAAAACGGGTGCGGTTCTCGGCGCAGGAATTGAGGATGTGGGTAATGTCGCGGAAGGTATTGCGAAAGATCCGGTCGTCGCTTTCTTCCAGGTACGGACGCTCCCAGTCATGCTTGAACTCGGTGAAGCGGTTGAGCATTTCGTACAGGCCGAAGTTCATCGAGCCCATGTTCAGCGAGGCCAGTTCCGGCTTGAACTGCATCACCGGTTGCAGGCGTTCTTCGACGCCCATGGTCGGTGCGCCGCCGGTGGTGATATTGATCACCACGTCGCTGGCGGCCTTGATGTGCGGCAGGAATTCGGCGAACAGCGCGGGGTCCTGGCTGGGACGGCCATCGATGGGATCACGGGCATGCAGGTGGACAATGGCGGCGCCGGCTTCGGCGGCACCGATGGCGGCGTCGGCAATTTCCTGCGCGGTGATCGGCAAATGCGGCGACATCGACGGCGTATGGATGGCACCGGTGACGGCGCAGGTGATGATCACAGGACGATTTTTGGACATGACGATTCTCCGACTTTTATTCTTATGAAAAAAATCCCGGGTGTAACTTGTGTGTTCTTCCCTGGCTTAACGCTGACGCGGCCTACAGGTACTCGACGTTACCGTCGACACTGATCGCCTGGCCGGTGACATTGCGGGCGGCAGGCGAGCAGAGAAACAAGGCCATGGCCGCGACGTCTTCGGCGGTGACCATGCGCTTGAGGGAGATCTTGTTCAGGTATTCCTGGCGCATCTCGGCTTCCGGCACACCGACCTGTTCGGCACGGGCGCGGATCACGCCGTCCATGCGCGGGCCTTCAACGATGCCGGGCAGCAAGGCGTTGACGCGGATGTCGCTTTCACCCAGCTCCGAGGCCAGGGATTTCATCAGGCCGACGATGGCCCATTTGGTCGCCGCATACGGCGTGCGCCAGGCGTAGCCGAGGCGCCCGGCGACCGAGGCGATATGCAGCAGATGGCCGTGGGACGATTCCTTGAGCATCGGCACCGCGTGGTGGGCAAAGCGGTATTGCGCCGTCAGGTTGATATTGATCGTGGCTTGCCACTCGGCATCGCTGATGGCGTCGATGCCGCCGGTGGGCCCGGCAATCCCGGCGTTGTTGACCAGCACATCCAGCCCGCCGAATTGCTCGCGCTGCACCTGGAACACCGCCTCGATCTGCGCGGCATCGCTCACGTCGGCACGGGTGGCGACAGTGCCCGGGTACTTGTCGCGAAACGCCGCCAGGGCCGCTTCGCTGACATCACACACATGCACCTTGGCACCCGCCTCCAGATAGGCCGCCGCCAACACTTCACCGATGCCGGCAGCCCCGCCGGAAATCAACACACGTAACCCAGGATAGGGCTGCAGCCGCTGTAGGACACTCATGCACGTTTACCTCCTGAAACAGACGACCGCGAACGGTCGTTCTTGACGAGCAGGCGCGCCAGGGAATCGGCGGCCTGCATGATGTCATCGGTCACGGCCGCGCGGGCACCGGCGCCATCGCGGGCGGCCAGGGCTTCGACGATGCGCGTATGCGCCTCCATCGAGCGTTGCAAGTGAGCTTTATCGGGGGCGACCAGGGCAAAACACGGGCCCATGTGCAGCCAGAAGTTTTCCACGGCGGCCATGGTCAATTCGGCCTGGGCGACGGCATAGATCCGACGGTGAAAGGCGAAGTTGGTCCACAGGTAGCGGGAAACGTCGACTTCGTCGGCGGCCTGTTGCATCTGTTGGCAGAGGTCGGAGATTTCGTCGAGGTCGGTTTTTTCCAGGAGCAATACGGCCTTTTCTGCCAGCAAACCTTCCAGGGCGACCCGCGCATCGCGGATTTCCCGCAGGCGTTCGACCGTCATCATGCGTACCCGCAGGCGGGAGGTTTCGGTGACTTCAAAGGCGTTTTCGGCGCTGAGGCGCTGGAGGGCTTCGCGCACTGGCATGGGGCTGGAGCCGAGGGCTTCGGCGAGGCCGCGGATGGTGAGTTTCTGGCCGGGCTGGAAACGACCACTCATCAAGGCTTCGCGGATCTGGCGATAGACCTGGTCTTGCAAGGTATCGCGGGACACTTGGCGCAAGGTCGGAAGGAGTAGCGGGCCATCTGTCATGAGTCAAAACCTGTGTTGTCGTTCTTATGGCTCCAATATGTGATCACAAATCAAATATGTCAAATAGTTTCCCGTTGACGGTATGGCTTCAGTCGCCGTCGACGGTATTAATCAGGGATCTATGGCGAGCGGGATACCGGCGACACCACCCTCTGCTTCGCAGGGCGGGATGAACTTCAAGGGCGGCGTGGGGAGGCGCAAAGGTTGTTTCTAGTGTGCGGTGCCCAGATGGCACGCTGGTGGAGTTGGGAATGCCGATTCAGTGAATCGTAATGTGGCGAGGGAGCTTGCTCCCGCTGGACCGGGCTGGCGCTCCAGTGCGAAGCGCTCCCAAAAATCTTGGGGCCGCTTCGCAGCCCAGCGGGAGCAAGCTCCCTCGCCACAGCAAGCTCCCTCGCCACAATGAAATGCCTGCATCAAGGCCTGAGCGGACGCTCCTGATCGCGCTCGGACAGCTCGGTGCCATCGTCCGGATGCTTCCAGGTCTGCGGCTTTTCTTCCTCGCGAAGCTTCCTCGCCCGCTCCTGCTCCAACTCTTCGCGCTGCTTCTGTTCGTTGCTCATACCCACCTCCCATCCGTAAGAATTGGACACACTGGGCAAGCATAGATGAGGGAGCGGTTTTGTGTGCATCCGGCAATTGATAACCACGACGCATCAATACATGTAAACAACTCACTTATCATTTCCAAATGTGTCAGCCACTATCCGCGGTCTTAAGCGAAACAAGCACTTTAAAAAGAACGCTGGAGACACAAGAAAATGCAAAACCCTTCACGGCCTGACTCTGCCCGCTCCAAAGTCGGCGCGGTCTTTCGCGTCACCTCCGGCAACTTTCTCGAACAGTTCGACTTCTTTCTGTTCGGTTTCTATGCCACCTATATCGCCGCCGCCTTCTTCCCTGCCGCTAATGAATTTGCGTCATTAATGATGACCTTCGCCGTGTTCGGCGCGGGCTTTTTGATGCGTCCGCTGGGGGCTATCATCCTCGGCGCGTACATCGATGATGTGGGCCGTCGCAAAGGCTTGATCGTGACCCTGGCGATCATGGCCAGTGGCACCCTGCTGATCGTGCTGGTGCCCGGCTATCACACCATTGGTTTGTGGGCACCGCTGCTGGTGCTGATGGGCCGGCTGTTGCAAGGTTTCTCGGCCGGTGCCGAACTGGGCGGCGTGTCGGTGTACCTGGCCGAAATGGCCACCCCGGGCCGCAAGGGTTTCTATACCAGCTGGCAATCGGGTAGCCAGCAGATCTCCATCGTGGTCGCGGCCGCCCTGGGTTATGGCCTGAACCAGTGGATGGAACCAGCCGTGGTTGCCGATTGGGGCTGGCGCATTCCGTTCGCCATCGGCTGCGTGATCATCCCGTTCATCTTCGTCCTGCGCCGCAACCTGCAGGAAACCGAAGAGTTCGCCAACCGCAAGCATCGCCCGACCATGCGCGAAGTGCTGGCCACCCTGGTGAAGAACTGGACCATCGTGATCGGCGGCATGATGATGGTGGCGATGACCACCACGGCCTTCTACCTGATCACCGTGTACGCACCCACCTTCGGCAAAACCGTACTCAACCTGACCACCGCCGACGCCCTGCTGGTGACCTTGCTGGTGGCCGTGTCGAACTTCATCTGGCTGCCCATCGGCGGCACCCTCAGTGACCGTTTTGGCCGCAAGCCGGTGCTGATCGCCATGACCGCTTTGACTGTGCTGACCGCTTACCCGGCACTTTCCTACGTGGTCAATGCGCCAAGCTTCGCGCACATGCTGGAAACCCTGCTGTGGTTCTCCTTCCTCTACGGCATGTACAACGGTGCCATGATCCCGGCCCTGACCGAGATCATGCCGGTGGAAGTGCGTGTGGCGGGCTTCTCCCTGGCCTATAGCCTGGCGACCGCGATCTTCGGCGGTTTTACCCCGGCGATTTCCACCTGGTTTATCCACGAGACGGGCGACAAGGCATCGCCCGCCTACTGGCTGATGTTCGCCGCGCTGTGCGCCCTGTGCGCGACGTTCGCACTGTATCGCCGCGCCAGCGCCCGTCTGCAAGTTGCCTGAGGAGTCGCACTGATGAACCCCATGCTGAAAACACTGGCGGTACTGGCGATCGGTTCCCTGGCGATGGTCGCCCACGCCGAAGAGCTGAAAGTCATGACCTCCGGCGGCTTCACCGCTGCCTACAAGGTGCTGGGTGCGCAATACGCCACCCAGAGCGGCGACACCCTCGACACCATCCTCGGCCCGTCGATGGGCAAGGCGCCGGAAGCGATTCCCAACCGCCTGGCCCGTGGCGAACACGCCGACGTGGTGATCATGGTCGGCTACGCATTGGATGAGCTGATCAAGCAAGGCAAGGTCGACAAGGCGTCCCGCGTTGAACTGGCGGACTCGCGCATCGGCCTGGTGGTCAGGGAAGGCGCGGCCAAGCCCTCGATTGCCACCGATGCCGAACTGAAGACGGTACTGACCAACGCCAAATCCGTCGCGTACTCGGACAGCGCCAGCGGCGTCTACGTCGAAAAGGAACTGTTCAAGAAGCTCGGCATGCCGTCCAAGGGCACCATGATCGAACGCATCCCGGTGGCCTCACAGGTGGCCAAGGGTGATTACGAAGTGGGCTTGCAACAGGTGTCCGAACTGCTGCCGATTCCAGGCGTGACCTACGTCGGAAAGATCCCCGAAGACGTGCAGTCCGTCACCCGTTTTGCCGCCGGCATTCCGGTAAATGCGCAGCACCCGGCGCAGGCGAAAAAGCTCCTGCAATTCCTCGCCTCGCCCCAGGCGCAACCGGTGGTGCAATCCACCGGCCTGGATTCGGTCTCACACTGACCGGAACGGCATCTCCCGCGTCAACCGCTCCAGTTCCAGTGCCGCCGGCGTCAACGTACGCCCGCGGCGCTTGATCAATCCCACGTTGCGCACCACCTCCGGCTCCACCAGCGGCACGCTCGTCAGAATCGGATGTTCGCCGCCCGGCATCGCAATCGACGGCACCATCGCCACCCCAAGCCCCGCCTCCACCAGCCCGATCATGGTCGTCACGTGATGGGTTTCGCAGATGCTTGGTTTCTTCACCCGCACGCCGCGCAGGGCCTGGTCCAGCAGGAAGCGGTTGCCTGAGGTCTTGTCCACGGTGATGTAGTCGTGCTCGTACGCCTCGGCCCACGTCACACTGGCGCGGTCCGCCAGCGGATGCTCCCGGCGACAGGCCAGTACATAACGCTCCTGCAACAGCAGCTCGAACTCCACCCCGTCTGCCAGGCTGCCGCTGAAACTCACGCCGAAATCCGCCTCGCCACTTTCCACCGCCGCACACACCTCGCCCGCACTCGCGTCCAGGACCCGCAGGCGAATCTTCGGATAGAGCTTGTGGAATTCGGAGATCACGTGGGGCATGAAGTAGTACGCGGTGGACGGCACACAGGCGATGGTGACATTGCCCATACGGGTCGAGGCGACGTTGCTGATGCCCATCAGGGCGATGTCCAGGTCATCGAGCATGCGCTCGACTTGCGGCAGGAACGCGCGGCCGACCATGGTCAGGCTGACCCGGCGCGTGGTGCGTTCGAAGAGTTTGACGTCGAGGGCGGATTCGAGCTTCTCGATACGCCGGCTGAGGGCCGGCTGGGAGATACGGATGGCTTCGGCCGCCGCACGGAAACTGCCCTTGTCTACGACGGCGCGGAAGGCTTGGAGGTCGTTGAGGTCGAAGTTGATGATCACGGGGGCAGCCATTGGTTGAGCAGATGTGGCGGGCATTATCGTATGGAGGCTGGCGGGATGCTATTGGCGCGGGCCACAGACTCGGGATTAGCCAATAACCCTACGGAAAATATGCGGTCATACATATCAGCAGGGAATTTGCGTAGGTTGGAAACGAGACTTCTGAAAAGCGTCAATACTGACAGCTCTTAGGTACCACCTCACAGGTCTAACATGGGAAAAACAGTTGTCAGCACAACACTGCTGATTTGTCTTACTGGATGCGTAGGGATCCATCTAGCCCTTCCCGATGATAAAGATGCTCACACCAACACCCGACCACAACCTACCAAACGTGAATGGTGCGGAATGACTGTATGGGCTGTAGTTCCACTCCCACTGAAATTGCCTATGTGCAACTCGCCTCCTGCCAAATCCCCGCTGTATGCCTGCGGTCCCTTTATGTTTCTCGCACCACTCATGCATGGGTATAAAGGAAATTCTTTATGCGGGAAAATTCCTACTTAGAGCCTCTTGCAGGATGACGACGACAATCAACCGCAGCGGCAATCTTTTCCACTCACGAATACAGACTGGTAACGCAATCAATGGATGAAACAATAAAAAGGACTTCCAGCCCTGCGCCTCTCTATCGAGCGCTTCGAGCGGGGTTGTGGCTCCTGGGTTTGCTCTGCCTTGCAGCTTTGGGCTTCTTCGCCTGGCAAAGCTTCTACCCGGTCAGTGCAGCCGAAGACTGGAGTGTTCATGTCGTCCACCGAGACGTAGCAAAGGCCGCATCACTGATGCCGATGCCCGACGGTTCGCTGATGGTGAGCCAGGAATTGAGCGATGGGCTTGGCAGTATCGTGCGCATATTGCCCGACGGAAAACGCGAGCTGGTTGTAGGAAAACTATCCAAGCCCGATGGCATGGTCGCCACTCAGGGCGGCTGGGTGTTCAGCCAGGAAGTGGATGGCGCGCCGGTCAGTTTCCTCAAGGACGGCGTCGTCACTGAGCTGTTCAGGGGAGACAGCGTGCAAGGGCTGTGGGACGACGGCGAGTACCTGTATGCCATCGAAGACCGCAAGGTCAGGGCGCGGATTCTGCGCTATCACTGGAGCGACAGGACCTTGAGCGTCGTGCGTGACCAACTCAGCGAAGGCGAGTCGATTGTTCGCTGCACGGATGGGCGCATGCTCTACACAGAAAAGAAGAAGGGCGTGGTGCGAGAGCTGACCATCGACGGTAGCGACCCGGTGGTACTGAGCCATTTGAACAAACCCACCTTCCTGATGTGCGATGAACGCGGGTTATGGATCAACGAGGATTCAACCCACCGTGCGCGTTTGTTGTTGATCGACAAGCAAGGACGCCAGCAGACGATCCTGTCTTTCCTGAAGGCGCCACAGTCGATTGTGCGTACGACGAAGGGAACGTACCTGGTGGCCGAAGGTGGCCGTGACCGTATCCTGGAACTGGTGCCCTCCGTGGCACGGGTAGACCCGGTTACAGCTGAAACCGCGCCACCGCCTCATTGAGCGACACGGCCAAGCGCGCCAGCTCTTGGCTCGACCCGTTGATCTGCCCCGCTCCCGAAGACGACTGCGCAGACAGGTCACGAATATTGACGATGTTGCGATCCACTTCCTTGGCCACCTGCGCCTGCTCCTCGGCGGCGCTGGCGATGACCAGGTTGCGCTGGTGAATCTGGTCGATGGAGTCGGTGATCTGGCTCAAGGCTCCACCGGCGCCTTCGGCCAGGATCAAGGTTTCGCTGGCCCGCTGGGTGCTCGATTGCATTGAGGTCAGTGCCTCGCTGGAGCCACTGCGCATCGCGGTGACCATCTGGTCGATTTCCAGGGTCGATTGCTGGGTGCGATGGGCCAGCGCACGCACTTCGTCGGCCACCACGGCAAAGCCACGCCCGGACTCACCGGCACGCGCCGCCTCGATGGCGGCGTTCAGGGCCAACAGGTTGGTCTGCTCGGCGATGGAGCGAATCACATCGAGCACCTTGCCGATGTCCCGCGATTGATCGGCGAGGTTTTGCACCAGGCTCGAGGTTTCACCGATGTTGGTACTCAACGCCTGAATCGCACTGACGGTTTCGCCGACGCGCTGCTGGCCGTCACGGGCCGTTTCATTGGAGAGCCGGGTGGATTCGGAAGTGGAGACCGCATTACGTGCCACCTCATCGGCGGCCGAGGTCATCTCGTTGACCGCGGTGGCGGCTTGCTCGATTTCAGCGGTCTGCTTTTGCAGGCTACGGCGGCTCTGGTCGGTGATGCCGTTGAGGTCGGTGGCCGATGCCGCCATCTGCCCGGCCGACTGGCGAATCAGCTGCAAGGTACTGCGCAGGCTGCCTTGCATGCTCTGCAGTGCCACCAGCAGGCGGGTCACTTCGTCATCGCCGGTGACGTCAACGGTCTGGGTCAGGTCGCCTTGAGCGACGTTTTCGGCGGCACGCACCGCGTGGCTGAGCGGGCCGACAATGCTACGCGTCAGCAACCAGGCCAAGGCCACGGTGCTCAACGCCGCCAGCAGCACGAAGCCGAAGACCATCGTGCGCGAGCGGCTGTACTGCAACTCGGCCGTCTGGCCCTGCAGGTTTATCTGGGCGTTGTAATAGTCGGCCAGGGCATTGAGCTGATTGCCGGAACCGTCGACCACGGTCTTCATGTCCACCAGCAGCAACTTGTTCAGCTCGGCGGTCTGCTGCTTGTCGGCGAGGATGAATGACTGAGTGAGACCTTGCTGATACTGACGCAGGGAGACCTGGAACTGATCATAAAGATTGCGTACCTCGGGGGTATCAATCACCGCATTCAGGTCGGCCAGTTTCTTCGTCAGATCCTGGCTGCGGGTGTCCATCTGGCTACGGTATTGCGAGAGGCTCGCGGGATTGGGATCAAGGGCCATGCGCAGGGAAATAGTGCGGATGCGCAGCATGATTTCGCGGATATCCGAGACCAGGCGCATTTTCGGCACCAGGCCACTTTCAACCTGCACGGCGCTTTCGCGGATGCTTGCCATGTTCGAGAGCGCAAAGAACCCCAACAGCGCCACGAGCAAGGCAATCAAGGCAAAACCGAGACCCGCACGGCGGGCGATGGACAGGCTGCGGAGCGACATGGCGATTGTTCTCATTATGGGCATACGACATCGTATGACAGAGTTTCGGCCAGTCAGGGCGGGACTTTAGGGGTGTCGACCAGAAGTTAAGAGATATAAATTATCGACGTAAAAGGCCCACGGGTCGGACGCGCCTTGAATGTATTTCCAAGGCAGTCCGGGGCGCTTTATTCAGCGGGTTACATTGACCACGCCTGCGCACTTGCAAAAAAAGCCTGAGCATTACTGTCCAGCGTTTCCAGGTGATACCCGCCCTCCTGCACGATCACACACGGCAACCCCAATCCACGAATGCACTCCCCCAGCCGCGCAAATCCTTCCCGCGTCACCGCCACTTTGCTTTGCGGATCCAGCTCGTAGATATCGAACCCCAGCGACAACACCAGCACGTCCGCCGAGAAGTCCTTCACTGCCTTCAATGCCAGTTCCAGCTTTTGGAAAAACACCGCCTCACTCGCGCCATGCGCCATTGGCAGGTTGAGGTTGAAGCCTTCCCCCTTGGCTGCGCCGCGCTCCTCCGCAAAGCCTGCAACCCCCGGATAGAAGTTGGTCGGGTCGCCATGAATCGACACGTACAGCACGTCATCACGCTCGTAGAAAATCTCCTGGATGCCTTGCCCATGGTGCATGTCGGTGTCGAGTACGGCGACGCGCTCGAAGCCAGCGCGCAACGCCTGCGCCGCAACCGCCGCGTTGTTGATATAGCAGAACCCACCGGCTGCATCAAAACGCGCGTGGTGGCCTGGCGGGCGGCACAGCGCGTAGGCCGCGGGTGCGCCGTCGAGGATGTCCCGGGAGGCAGCGACGGCGCTTTGGGCGGACCAATAGGCCGAGCGCCAGGTGAGTTCGCCAATCGGGCAACTGCCGTCGGCGAGGTAGCGCGCCGCCTGGGCAAGGATGCCGCGCAGGGCGTTGGGCTCGCGCACGAAGATGTTGGACATGACTTCGTCGCCCCAGTCTTCGGGGATTTCTTTCCAGCGCTGGTGGGCTTCCTGGAGGAAGGCCAGGTAGGCCGCACCGTGCACAGCCAGCAGTGGATCAAGGCCCTGGTCGTGGGGTTGCTGGATGTCGAAGCCCAGGTTTTGCGCGGCCAGCAGCAGATTGCGGGCGCGCTCCGGGACTTCCTGCGGGGTACGCATCTGGCCACGGGAGTAGTAGCTGCGAGGATGGTGCAGGAGTTGTTCGGGGTGGAAATAAGTACGCATGGGATTTCTCCTGATGGGCACACATCTGCGATTGAACACCGGACCTGTAGGAGCTGGCTTGCCTGCGATTGCGGTGGCTCAGATACAAATTTGTTGCCTGAACCACCGCTATCGCAGGCAAGCCAGCTCCTACATTTTGATCGTGTTCAACCTTGCAGAAATGTTTCGTTAATTAGCCTGGCCGGCACGTTTCAACACGGCATTGAGCAATACATCGGTACCCTGGCGAACGTCCTCGGGCAGCACATCTTCGGCTTCGTTATGACTCAAGCCGCCCACACACGGGATAAAGACCATCGCCGTGGGGCAGAACCGCGCCAGGTGGATGGCGTCATGGCCAGCACCGCTGACAATCGATTGCTGGGCATAGCCCAACGCATCCACGGCGGACTGCACACAGGCGACACACTCGGCATCAAACGGTGTCGCCGGGCTGATCCAGTGCGGGCTGACGGTGACGCTCAGACCACGTTGGGCAGCGATATCCTGCAAGCGGGTGCGCACCTGTTGCTCCATGGCTTCTATGTCGGCGTCGCGGTGATGGCGCAGGTCGACGGTAAAATTCAGCAGGCCGGGAATGGTGTTGCGCGACGACTTGGCGATGCTCAATTCACCCACGGTCGTGAGGCCCTCAGGCGCAAAATCAGCCGCCAGGTTTTCCAGCGACTGGATCATCTGCGCGGCGCCGTACAAGGCGTCCTTGCGCAGTGGCATCGGCGTGGTCCCGGCATGGGCGGCCATGCCTTCCACGCGCACGTCGAGCCAGCGAATCGCCTGCCCACCGGTGACCACGCCAATGCTCTTGGCGTTGTCTTCCAGAATAGGACCTTGCTCGATGTGCGCTTCAAAATACGCATCCACCGCGCCGCCCAATGGGCGCTGGCCGTTGTAGCCGGTGCTGCGCAACGCATCCGCCACGCTGACACCGGCGACATCCCGGGTGGCCAGCGCGTTATCCAACGCCAAGGTGCCAGTGAACACCGCCGAGCCGAGCATGGCCGGGGTAAACCGGGCGCCCTCCTCGTTGGTCCATACCGCGATTTCCAGTGGTTTGCGGGTCTTGATGCCGTGGTCGTCGAGGCTGCGGATCACTTCCAGTCCGGCCAGCACACCATAGACGCCATCAAAGCGCCCGCCTTCCGGCTGGGTGTCGAGGTGGCTGCCCATCATCACCGGCGCAGCTTCAGGGTCGGTGCCAGCCCGGCGGGCGAACAGGTTGCCGATGGCATCGACGCTCAGGGTCAGCCCGGCCTCTTCACACCAGCGGCTGAACAGTGCGCGGCCCGCCTGGTCTTCGGCGCTCAACGCCAGGCGGCAACTGCCACCGCGGGCCGTGGCGCCGATTTCGGCCATGGCCATCAGGCTGGCCCACAGGCGCTCGCCATTAATCTTCAACATACACATTCTCCAATCAAACGCTTCAAGCCATTTCAAGACGGTGGGCGGTGGCGTGACGCCGGGACAACGCAAGTACGCACAGCAGCGAAACCCCCGCGATCGCGCTGTAGAACACTGCCATCGGCCACCACTGGCCCTGGTATTCATGGGCCAGCCAGGTGCCGATCAACGGCGTGAGGCCACCGGCCAGTGCGCCGCACACTTGGTAGGCCAGGGAGATGGCGGTGTAGCGCACGCGGGTTTCGAACAAGCCGCTGACGAAGCCGGCAATCACCGCATAAAACGAGGCCATGCACACCACGGCCAGGGCGATGCCGAGGATGATCAATGGCGCCTGGCCGCTGCTGACAAGCACGAACATCGGATAAGGCGAGGCCATCGCAAGCACGCTCATCGCACACAGAAAACGAGTGGCACCGACCTTCTCCGCCACCCAGGCCGCCAGCGGCTGGACACAGAACTGGATGATGGCCACGACAAACAGGCATTCCAGAATCAACGAGCGCGGCAGGTTAAGTTGCTGGGTGGTGTAGGCAATCATGAAGGTGTTGGTGAAATACACCCCGGCAATCCCCAGGGTGTTGGCACCGATGCACAGCAGCAGCGGGCGCCAGGCCGTTTTCAGCACTTCGATGACCGGGGCCTGATCCTGAGTGATGGTCCGGGCCTTTTCGGCCTTGGCTTTGTCTTCCAAGAACTCGGGGGATTCGTTGACGCCCAGGCGGATCGCCAGGCCGACGATCAACAACAAGGCACTGGCCAGGAACGGCACGCGCCAGCCCCAACTGAGCAGGTCGGCTTCCGGCAGACGGGTTACCGCACTGAAGGCCAGCAACGACAGGATCAAACCCGCCGGGCTACCCAGTTGCGCAAAGGAGGCAAAGAAATTGCGACGGCCTTTGGGTGCATGTTCGCCGGCCATCAGCACCGCCCCGCCCCACTCGCCGCCAACGGCGATGCCCTGCACGATGCGCAGCAGCACCAGCAACACCGGCGCCGCGACGCCGATCTGCGCGTAGGTCGGCAACAGGCCGATACATACGGTGACCACGCCCATCATCACCAGCGTGATCACCAGGGATTTCTTGCGACCGATACGGTCACCGATATGCCCAAACACAATGCCGCCCAATGGCCGGGCGAAAAAGCCCACGGCAAAGGTGCCGAACGCGGCCATGGTGCTGAACAGTTTGTCGTCGGAAGGGAAGAACAATTGACCGAACACCAGCGCGGCGGCGGTGGCGTAGATGTAAAAGTCGTACCACTCGATCATGGTGCCGATGAAAGCGGCGGCCGCGGCACGGCGCGGCTGCGGCGAAGCGGAAGGCTTCATGGGGCTGGCTCCTTTGGTTATTTTTTTGGCAGGAGAAAGGTCTGGCGCACGCGCTCTGATGGCGCTGGTTGAGGGTGATTTTTCGTCTCGGCCCTATGATTAGTCAATTTTCTATTTATTATTCCGATTATAAATCCTGCTTATTATCGAGCTGTCGACATGCCTGAAAATCGCCGCGATGTTCATCCGCTGCTCAATGACCGCCTGGACTGGAACCTGTTGCGCACCTTCCGGGTGATCGGCCAGGAGTTGAGCATCAGTCGCGCCGCCGCCCGCCTGCACCTCACCCAGCCGGCCATCAGCCAGGCGCTCAAGCGCCTGGAAGAACAGCTCGACTGCCAGTTGATCGCCCGGCGCGGCCCGCGCTTCGTGCTGACCGAAGCCGGCGAGCAGATTTTCGCGATCGCCGGCGAGATGTATGGCCAGGTCTCGCAGATGAGCAACGCCCTGCAAAAGCCTGGCGACGAGGTGCTTGGCAAAGTGCGGTTGCTGATGATCAGCCGGATCAGTTCGGACACCTTTGATGACTTCCTGGCGGACTTCCATCGCCAGCATCCCCGGGTCGACCTGGACGTTGAGGTGATGCGCAGCTCTGACATCGTCGCCGCCCTGCTGGAGAAAACCGCGACGCTGGGCCTGAGCCTCAATCGCCGGCCGCAACCACGGCTGGAGCAGCACCTGTTCCTGCGTCAGCGTTATGCATTTTTTTGCGGGCGGCATCACCCGTTGTTCGGACGCACCGGGCTGGCGGAGGGAGATTTGCAGTCGGAGAACTTCGTGAGTTTTACCAGCGACCAGATCGGCGGGATGCTCTCGCCGTTGACGATCTTTCGCGACCAGCAGGGCTTCAGCGGGCGCATCGTGGCGTCGTCCTCCAGCCTGGAGGAAGTGCGGCGCCTGGTGATTGCCGGGTTTGGCCTGGGCTGCCTGCCGATTCATGTGGTGGCCGAGGATGTGAAGCATGGGTTGCTCTGGCGCTTGCCGCCAGACGAAGGGATTACCGACGTGGATATCCACCTGCTGTGGAACCGTGAGCAGAAGATGAGCCGGGCGGAGACGGTGTTTATCGAAAGCCTGTCGGCACGGTTGGCCGCAGAATAAATGGCGTGATATGCAAGTCACTTGGCGGCCTCTTGCTAGTGTATGAGAGAGGCCCGTCGACCATCATTCGTTCACAAGTTACTCCCGCAGTCTCAAACGAAGAGGTGTTCGAATGTCCAGGATATGGTTTATCACCGGCAGTTCCCGCGGCCTCGGCCGCTCGATTACCGTAGCCGCCCTGCGCGCCGGTGATCGTGTGGTTGCCACCGCGCGCAATCCCAAGCAGTTGGATGACTTGGTGGCCGAATACGGCGAGGCGATTTATCCGGTCACGCTGGACGTGACCAATAACCAGCAGGTGCTGGAAGCGGTGGATGCCGCGGTGAAACATTTTGGTCGCCTGGATGTGGTGGTCAATAACGCCGGCTACGGTGACCTGGCGTCGGTGGAAGATGTGACGCTGGAGGATTTTTCCGCGCAGATCAGCACCAACTTCTATGGTGTGGTGCACGTGAGCAAGGCGGTGGTGCCGGTGCTGCGCGCCCAGGGCCGTGGGCATATCTTCCAGGTATCGTCGTTGGGTGGCCGCATCGGCATGGCCGGCCTGGCCGCGTATCAGAGTGCGAAATGGGCAGTCGGTGGATTTTCCACAGTACTGGCACAGGAAGTCACACCACTGGGCATCCAGGTGACCGTGCTGGAGCCGGGCGGCATGCGCACGGACTGGTCGGGCAGTTCCATGACGATTCCGGCCATCAGTGAGCCCTACCAACAAACGGTCGGCGCCCTGGTTGAATTGCTCAACTCCCCCGGCATCCTGCCGACGGGTCCGGACCGGGTTGCCGAAATCGTGCTGGAGCTGGCACTGAACAAAGACGCCCCGCTACGCTTGCTGATCGGCAGCGATGCCGTGCAATACGCCGCCCGTGCAGCCGCAGATTTGGCCGAGTCGGATAAGAAGTGGCATGACCTCAGCGTGTCAGCCTCGGATTAATCTCACGCTTTTGAAAAAGGTGCCGCATGCCTGACGTGACCCAACCCCGTTTCAACATACCGGATGTGTTCTGGCTGGCGCTGCAGAGCGTCGGGCTGGAGCCGTCGGTGGTGTTGCGTCAGGCACGCTTGCCCATGACCCTGCATATCCGCGAGCGGCGAGACCGGCGGCAGGTGACGACGCTGGAGTTCTTTCGCTTGTGGGAGGCGGTGCGCATACTTAATCCTGATCCGGCTGTCGGGATATTACTGGTGACGCGGCTGGATATCACTGCGCTTCCACCCTCCAGCTTTGCCGCTTTTATCGCCCGGGATTATCGCGATGGCCTGCACCGCCTCGCCCGCTTCAAGCAATTGTGCACACCCGAGCGCCTGCTGGTTTGCGAGGATGGCCGTGCCTGTACGGTGACCATCGACTGGTTGCACACGCCAGAATTACCGCCTGCGCTGCTGGTGGATGCGGCGTTTGCGACGTTTGTTGAATTGGGGCGACGGGGAGCACGGACGCAGATCACTCCCCTGCAGGTCGAACTGGTTCGCCCGGACGATGGCAGCCGTGCACTGGCCGAGTTTTTCGGTTGCTCCGTGCGTTTTGGTGCCGGGCGCAACGCGCTGATACTGGACGCCGCCGATCTGGACCGACCTTTTCCGGGGTACAACCCGCAAATGCTCGAAATGCTGAACCCGGGCCTAGTGGCAGCGCTTGCCGAGGCCTCGACACCGGCCAGCATCAGCCATCAGGTCAAGATCACCCTCAAGCGCTTCCTGGCCAGTGGCCGCCCCGAGATGGTCGAGGTAGCGCGGGAACTGGGCATGAGCGAACGCACGTTGCAACGGCGCATTACCGAGGCCGGCACCAGTTTTCGGCAACTGATGCTGGAAACCCGCCAGGAAGTGGTGCGGCATCTGCTCACCGAGCCGTCGATTGAGATAGACGAGATCGCGTGCCTGGTGGGCTATGAAGATACCAACTCGTTTTATCGTGCGTTTCGTTCCTGGGAGGGGACGACGCCGGCTCGGTGGCGGGCGTTGCAGACGCCCTCATCGTCTCATTGAAGCTATGCCGACAAAGCCTTCTCGGCACTGCGCGCCATGATCTGCAAATCCTCGAACGGGTTTCTGCCAATCAACATGAACGCATGGGACGGGCTGGACCAAAACACCACGTTCATGCCCCGGCGCTGTTCGGTGGCCATGGCCACCGCACCTTTTTTCGCCGCCGTAATGCACAGCGCCAGCGGGCCGTGGCGCGCGTCGAGGTAGGTCAGTTGGCCGATCAGTACGCCGTCATAATCGAGGATTTGTGCGCGGCGAAATTCGGCGCCAGGCAGGTGTACTGCATCCGGGTTCAACGACAGGCCGAGCTGGGTCCCGACCGAACTCAGCTGGGCGATATGGGAGTCGGGATCGGCGCTGAGGTTTTCCAGGGTCTGGGGCGTATACAGCGCCATGTATTCGGCCACCGAGGCACGCCAGCCCGAACCGGGCTCAGGCCGGGGCCAGGTCATGAACAAGCGATCAGCGACCACACCGGCCACCGCAAAGCTTGCTGCTACCGCGAGAAATTTGCGTCGACTCAGGGTGGGTGTTTGTGCCGGCGGCAAGGCATCGAGCATCACCTGCAAACGCTCTGTAGGGGCTTGATCGAGAACCGAATCGAAGGCTGATTTGAACGGCAAGTGGCCGCGCTTGAGCAGCTCCAAGCGGGCTGTCACGGCAGGATCGATCCCCAGCAGGTTATCGATAAGCTGGCGCTGCCGAGGGTCTAACTCACCGTCCAGGTAAGCCACCAGCAGTTCATCCGACGGTGGTGTATTTTGAGTCATCGTCGTTCTCCGCTCGATTTATCCAACAAGCCGCTTGAGTGCGCAGTTTCAGCCAGCTTCATGCGCGCAGCGGCCAACCGGCTCATCACCGTTCCTACGGGAATATGCAGGACTTCGGCAATTTCCTTGTATGAGAGGCCTTCGACGTAGGCCAGAAAAACAGTCTCCCGCTGCGCTTCGGGTAATGCATTGACGCGCTTGATCACCTGCGCGGCCAGGACCTGGTCCTGAGCCAGGGCTTCACCGTCGAACGACAACGCCTGCTCGGCGTCGACAAACCCCTGCCCTTGCCGTACTCGCTGGGCGCGCAATTCGTTAAGCCAGATCGAATGCATGATCGTCAGCAACCAGCGGTCCAGCCGCGTGCCAGCCACGAACTGGCCTGCACGCTCCAACGCCCGCACGCAGGTGGCTTGCACCAGGTCATCAGCCACATGCTTTTGTCGCGACAGCACCAGCCCGTATCGCCATAAACGTGGCAACAGCTGGCTCAACTCTCGGCGCAACTCAGCGTCTGTGGTGATGGCAATCTCCCGGCTGTTCGCTCACAGGTTCAAGCCTGAGGCGCGGCGGCGATGGCTTCAGCCAGGTCTTCGTACTCTTCGCAGGTGGTGCTGCACAACGCCTTGATCTTCACCAGTTGCTCCTGGGCCAGGTCCACACGGCCCTTGATGACGTAGGCCTCCCCCAGGTACTCCCGGACTTGTGCGTAGTTGGGGTCCAGTGCCACGGACTTCAGGTAGTAGCTGATGCCTTCATCGGTGCGCCCCAGTTTGCGGGTGGCGTAGCCGCGGTAGTTCAGGGCCTTGGCGGTGTTCGGGTTTTGCAGGGTGTCGAGCAGTGACAGGGCTTCTTCGTAACGCCCGTCCTTGGCCAGGCGGTAGGCGTAGTCGGTGCGGTCGGCGTCCGACGTGGCCTTGCTGGTTTGCAGCACGCACTTGCCGGTCTTGGTATCCCAGACCTGGCCTTTGGGGCAGTTGGGCTTGGGCGGCGCCGATTCGTCACCGGAGGCATGGGCCTGGCCGGCCAATAGCGCGGCGGCCATACAGGCGCCGAAGAACAAAGCGGTGCGGTAACCAACGGCGTGCTCGGGACGATTCTTCATGGCATTCATGCTCCGTAACGATAGGGAAAGTACAGCAGCAAACTCAGTAGGGAAGATCGCCACGAGGGGCCGGCAGCATGCGGCGCAACGTGCTGTCGCGCTGGATGTAGTGATGCCACAGCGCGGCGCAGGCATGCAGCCCGGCGAGTACGATGATCGCCCAGGCGACATTGTTGTGCAGGCCACCCAGAGTGCCTCGCAATTCGTGATCGATCACAAAAGGCGCTGGCACCGGGAACAGTCCGAAAAAGTTGAAGGGCTCGCCCTGGGCCCAGCGGAACAGGAAGCCCAGGGTCACCTGCGTCAGTAACAACAGGTATAGACAGCCGTGGGCGATTTTGGCGGCCACGTTAAGCGCAGGGTGATTGTCGGCCTTTGGGTGATTGCCGCCGAACACACGCCAGAGGATACGTGCAGCGATCAGCACCGCCATGGCGATGCCCAGGGAGATATGGACCGATTGCAGGCCCTTGCGCAGTGGCGTGCCTTTTTCCAGGTTTTCCCAGACGTGGGCGCTGGCGAACATGAAGATCACCAGGGCGGCGGTCAGCCAGTGGAAGGTGCGGGTCAGGCGGTCGTAGCGGTCGGCGGGATTGTTCATGGGCGTTTCCTGAGTGGTCTGTGTGGTGAACACCGCAGCAGGAAAACTTATTCAGAGGGATGGAAAATTTACAGATTAGACTTGTTTATTTTCCAACCCCGCATCCTTGGTCAAAATATGCGAACTAAATGCTAGAAACTCATCCAGGTGTTTTGTAATGATCGCTACAGTAATCGGCAATTGAAGCGTCTGGTACTCGTGAACAGCAATGTTACGGAACCCGACCATGTTCTTCAGGTTGGTCAGCAACGCAGGATTGACCCAACCGCCCTGACATAACAACTCAAACACGTCACGAGCTCCTTGTGGAACACCCAGGCGCTCACGACGAATCAAGTGCTGGCCCATGTCCAGCGCTGCCTCACAGGCACGCTGAATATTCAAAATCGCCGCATCCTGGCGCGTGAAATCGGTGGTGAAGCTGGTGGGATCCTTATCGTATTCCTGACGGGCGCGCGCAACGCAACGCTCAATACTGGCTGCTTTATTGATGAGAACATCATCGACCATAAACTTTCCCTTCCTTCTGGATATCCGCCAACAACTCAGCCCTTGCCGTGTCCAGCGCGGTTTTTTCGCTCAGGACGTAGCTCTCGAATAGACCCGCCTGGACGTTCCCGGACCAGAGCCGACGCCCAGTGGTCAATACTTGGTATTGCATTACCGTTGAGGCTGCGCGCAAATCAAGCAAGTCGACGGGAACTCCAACGATATCGGCCAACTCCCCAGAAAGCTGCCATAGCAATAAAGGCTCGACCACTCCCGCAGAAAGGACCGCAACATCCAGATCACTCTCACTACCTGCCTCACCCGTCACTTGGCTACCGAACACATACACAGCCAATAGCTCGGGAACTTCAGCCTGCAAATGCGCCAGTACTTTTTTAAAATTCATGACCGATGTCCGAAGCGCCAATTAACGAAGACCGTAGCAGAATTCATTATGCAGTTTCTGACTGAAAGCAAAAAACCCCCGACAACATTGAAGTTATCGGGGGTTTTTCATTTTTCAATAATGGCGGAGAGATAGGGATTCGAACCCTAGGTACCGGTGAAGGTACAACGGATTTCGAATCCGTCCCATTCGGCCACTCTGGCATCTCTCCAACGGCGCGCATCATAACAGCCTGTTTCCTGGAAGCAAAGCGCCAAAGCGATTTTTTTCCGTGCTATCAGATGCTTGCGTCGGTTACAGCGGTACGCCGAGACGATTGGCGACTTCTTCGTAGGCTTCGATGACATCACCGAGGCCCTGGCGGAAGCGGTCTTTGTCCATCTTCTTGCGAGTGTCTTTGTCCCACAGGCGGCAGCCGTCCGGGCTGAACTCGTCGCCCAGGACGATGGAGCCGTCGTGGAACACGCCGAATTCCAGTTTGAAGTCCACCAGCAGCAGGCCGGCGTCGTCGAACAGTTTGCTCAGGACGTCGTTGACCTTCAGCGACAGCTCCTTCATGCGAGCCAGTTGCTCAGCGGTGCCCCAACCAAATGCCACCACGTGGGATTCGTTGATGAACGGGTCACCCTTGGCGTCGTCTTTCAGGAACAGCTCGAAGGTGTAGGGGTTGAGCTTGAGGCCCTCCTCCACGCCCAAACGCTTCACCAGGCTGCCGGCCGCATAGTTACGCACGACGCACTCGACCGGGATCATGTCGAGTTTTTTCACCAGGCATTCGTTGTCGCCCAGCAGTTTGTCGAATTGGGTCGGAATGCCGGCCGCTTCGAGTTTCTGCATGATAAAGGCGTTGAACTTGTTGTTCACCATGCCTTTGCGGTCGAGCTGTTCGATGCGCTTGCCGTCGAACGCCGAGGTGTCGTTGCGAAACAGCAGGATCAAGCGGTTGGCGTCGTCGGTCTTGTAAACCGATTTGGCTTTGCCGCGGTAGAGTTCTTCACGTTTTTCCATGATGGGCTCCGCTTGCTAAGTAGGTGGGCTAGGCGATGTGTCGCCAGTCGAGCCCTGAATCTTGATCGGCCAGTTGCAGCCAGTCCGGGTCGCACCCAAGGGTGTCGACAAAACATTGCCGGGCCAGCTGCGGCAGGTTGTTCTTGCTGCTCAGGTGGGCCAGGACCAGGTGTTGCAGGTCTTGCCAGCCCAACTCATACACCAGGTACGCCGCCTGGTGGTTGTTCAAATGTCCAAACTGCCCGCCGACCCGCTGCTTGAGAAAGGCCGGGTAGTGGCCACGCGCAAGCAGGTCACGGCAGTGGTTGGACTCGATCATCAATGCGTCGAGGTCCCGGTAACCGTCCAGCACCTTGGCGCAGTACGAACCCAGGTCGGTGAGCAGGCCGAAGCGCCGCTCACCGTCACTGAATACGTATTGCGTCGGTTCCTGGGCATCGTGGGCCACTTCAATCACATCGATGCTCAAGGCACCGATCTGCAATTGCTCACCACCGGCCAGCAAACCTGCAGGTTCGATCGGTTTGCGCATCCCGCGCAAGGTACCGCGACTCAGGTACACCGGAAGATTGTAGCGCCGAGACAGCAAACCCACGCCATGCACGTGGTCGGCATGTTCGTGGGTCACCAGAATCGCGCTCAGCTGCGCGGGGTGAACCCCCAGGCGCAGCAGGCGCCGCTCGGTTTCCCGCAGGGAGAAACCACAATCCACCAGGACGTACGTGTCGTCATGGGCTACAAGCGTGCCGTTCCCTTGGCTACCGCTGCCGAGAACGGCAAAACGCATCGGATCAGCCCAGGTTGTCCTGAATCACGCCCAACACTTTGCGTGCCACTTCTGCCGGCGCCACGGTGTTGATGTTTTTCTCGACGGTGACTTGCACGCTTTCGCCTACCTTGCTCAAACGAACCTGGTAACGCTCGGCGCGGGTCTCGATCTCTTCCTTGGTCGGCTTGCTGCCGAACAACTTGCTGAAGAAACCTGGCTCGTCGTCTTTCTTCTCGGCTTTTTCGGCCAGGTTGATGTAGTACAGGCCCAGGCTGCGGTTGATGTCTTCAACGCGCCATTCGCCGTGCTCCAGCGCGCGGCCGACACTCGACCAGGCGCGGTCCAGGTCTTCACCCAGGTTGAGCACCACGTTGCCGCTGCCGTCTTCGCTGAGGCTGACGCGGCTAGGTGTGTCAAAGCTACCGGCGGCGAGCAGGGAGACGGAGCCGCCCTTCTCGGAAATACGGCTCATGCTGGCGAGCATTTCGTCGACCAGGGCAGCGTCCACGCCGGTGTTGACCGAGCGCGGGGTGAAGTCGACGTTGGCGGTGCTGCCGGCAGGACGCTCGGCGCTGACTACGTAGACTTCACTGGTGTTGCGTTGCACGCCTGGCTCGATACGCACGCGGATGCGGGCTTCGCTGTCATTGGCTACACCACCGGCCTGCAGGCGCTTGGCCATGGATGCCGACAGTTCGCTGGTGTGCTGCCACGCGGTGGTGAATTCACCGGTCTGCGGGCGTTGTTCGTCAAGGCGGAAACCGTTGTCCTGGAAGAACTGCACGGCCACCGGCCAGACTTCGGCAGGTGGGCGCTGGGCCATGACCCAACGGGTGTCGCCGCTCTTCTGCAGGCTGTAGTCGCTGGCATCGGCCACGGCCGACAGCGGCTGTGGACGCGGCACTTCGTATTCACCCTTGAAGGTGTCGTCGGCCACGTTGCGCGGAATCGGCAGCAACGGGTCAAGGCGCTTGGCGACATTGACGTCCGGCGGCAATTTCATCGGGGCGGTTTGTTGGGCTTCCAGGTAATCGCTACCGCGGTCGCGGAAGTAGCCTTCCGGGCCCCAGATCCAACCGCAGCCACTGGTGCTGGAGATAATCAAGGCAAGTGCGGAAAGTCCGGCCAATCGCTTCATGCGTAGTGCTTCCTCAATTAAACCAGGACGCCGGACTGGCGCAGGGCCTGTCGCAGCGGTTCGTGACAGGCTTCGCTGAGCCAGGTGAGCGGCAGACGGATACCGTCCGGCATCAGGCCCATCTCATGCAGCGCCCATTTCACGGGGATAGGGTTGGATTCGATAAACAGGGTTTTGTTGAGCGGTGCCAGTTGTTCGTGGATCGCCCGGGCCTTGACCGCATCACCGGCGATGGCGGCGGCACACAGCTCGCTCATGGCGCGCGGTGCAACGTTGGCAGTCACCGAGATGTTGCCTTTGCCGCCCAGCAGGATCAGCTCGACCGCCGTGGCGTCATCACCGGAGTACACCAGGAAGTCGCTGCTGACGCCGGCCAGGATGTCCTTGGCGCGCTGCAGGTCACCGGTGGCTTCCTTGATACCGATGATGTTCGGTACGGTGGACAGGCGGATCACGGTCTCGGCCTTCATGTCGCAGGCGGTGCGACCGGGTACGTTGTAGAGGATCTGCGGGATATCGACCGCTTCGGCAACGGCGCGGAAGTGCAGGTACAGGCCTTCCTGGGTCGGCTTGTTGTAGTACGGCGTCACCAGCAGGCAGGCATCGGCGCCGGCTTTCTTGGCGTTGCTGGTCAATTCGATCGCTTCGCGGGTCGAATTGGCGCCCGTGCCGGCGATGACAGCAATGCGCCCTGCAACGCGCTTGACCACGAACTCGATCACTTCGATGTGTTCTTCCACATCCAATGTGGCCGATTCACCTGTGGTGCCGACCGCCACGATGGCGTTGGTGCCCTCTTGCAGGTGGAAGTCCACCAGTTTGCCCAGGCTGTCCCAGTCGAGATTACCTTGTGCATCCATGGGTGTGACCAGTGCCACCATACTGCCCGCAATCATGCAACCGCTCCTGCCGGAAAAAGAGAGCGGTAATGGTACTGGCGCCAAGATGCTTGTACAAGCGAAGTACCGCCTGAGGATGCGTTCTGGATCAACTTAGTTCGCGGCAGCGCCATCATTCTGCCAAAGCGGGGTTTGATGAAGCTGATTACGTAATGAAAACGCCACCTCCTAGCCCTTGGCGATGGTTTTCGCTACCCTTCATCCTTTGATTGATACCGCTTGCATCGTATCGACCGCTCATCGCTTTAGGAAGGCTGCATGTCCACCCCCACAGTCCGCGAACAATTCCTTGTCATCAGTGCCCTCGGCGCCAACCCCATGGAGCTGACTAACGTCCTGTGCCGCGCCAGCCATGAAAACCGCTGCGCCGTCGTGACCTCCCGCCTGACCCGCCATGGCGAGTGCAGTGCGCTGGTCCTGCAGATTTCCGGGACCTGGGATGCCCTGGCCCGCCTTGAAACCGGTTTACCGGGTTTGGCGAAGAAGCATGACTTCACGGTCAACGTGGTGCGCAGCGCCGCCCTGGAAAACCGTCCACAGGCCCTGCCCTACGTGGCCTATGTCAGTTCGGCCTACCGCTCGGACATCGTCAACGAGCTGTGCCAGTTCTTTATCGACCACAACGTCGAGCTGGAAAACCTGACCTGCGACACCTATCAGGCTCCGCAGACCGGCGGCACCATGCTCAACGCGACCTTTACCGTGACCTTGCCGGCCGGCGTGCAGATCAGTTGGCTGCGCGACCAGTTCCTGGATTTCGCCGATGCCCTGAACCTCGACGCACTGATCGAGCCTTGGCGCCCACAGAACCCTATGTAAGGAAGTCTTCATGTCTGTAGTGATCGACCAACCGGTAGCCGACTTCGAAGCCCAGGCCACCAGCGGGCAAACCTTCAGCCTCGCCGGGCTCAAGGGCAAGCAAGTGGTGATCTACTTCTACCCGAAAGACAGCACCCCGGGCTGCACCACTGAAGGCCAGGGCTTCCGTGACCAGCATGCTGCGTTCAAGGCGGCCAACACCGAGGTGTTTGGCGTGTCCCGGGACAGCGTGAAGTCCCACGAGAACTTCAAGGCAAAGCAGGAATTCCCCTTTGAGCTGATCAGCGACAAGGACGAAGCGGTTTGCCAGCTGTTTGATGTGATCAAGCTGAAGAAGCTGTATGGCAAGGAATACCTGGGTGTTGATCGCAGCACCTTCCTGATCGACAAGAATGGCGTACTGCGTCAGGAATGGCGCGGTGTGAAAGTGCCAGGCCATGTGGATGCAGTGCTCGAAGCGGCGCAGGCGCTGAACCAGGCTTGATTCACCTGCTGGCTTTGAAATAGCTATCGCAGCCAAGCCAGCTCCCACCTGTGATCATTGTTCGACAGGACAACTCAGTCAATGTGGGAGCCGGGCTTGCCCGCGATGAGGCCCTGCACCGGCACCACAAATATCAGAGTAACGGCGCCACCACCGGCTCCTGCCGAGGCCAGGCATCCAGCACTGCCTTGAACAGCGTCGCCAGGGGAATCGCAAAGAACACCCCCCAGAAGCCCCACAACCCGCCAAACAACAACACCGCACAGATGATCGCCACCGGATGCAGGTTCACCGCCTCGGAGAACAGCAGCGGCACCAGCACGTTGCCGTCCAGCACCTGGATGATGCCGTACACCGCCATCAGGTAGATGAACTGATCACTCCAGCCCCACTGGAACAGCGCGATCAACATCACCGGCACCGTCACCACCACCGCGCCAACGTATGGCACCACCACCGAAACACCCACCAGCAGCGCCAACAGGGCAGCGTAGTTAAGCCCCAGCGCGACAAAACCGATGTAAGTGACGCCACCGCAGATAAAAATCTCGATAACCTTGCCGCGGATGTAGTTGGCAATCTGCCGGTTCATTTCCTCGGCGACCCGAGTAATCAGCGCACGCTCACGGGGCAGATAGCCACGCACCCAGCGACCGATCATCTCGCGGTCCTTGAGGAAGAAAAACACCAGGATCGGCACCAGTACCAGGTAGATCATGATGTTGACCAGCAGCGGCAAGCTCGAAAGGGAAAAGGTCAGCGCCCATTGTCCGAACTTTCCGATTTCGCCGCGAGCCACCTCAATGGCCTGCAGGACCTGCTCGTCCGACACCAGGTGCGGATAGCGCTCAGGCAACAGCAGCAGCAATGACTGCCACTTGGCGAGCATGCCCGGTAGCTCGTTGAACAAGGTGATCAACTGGTGCCACAGCAAAGGCACCACGATCACGATAAATACCAGCAACAGCCCCATGAACAAGGCAAACACTAGACCCACCGCTGCCCCACCCGGCAAGCGCAGACGCTCCAGGATGGAGACCAGGCCTTGCATCAGGTACGCCAGAACCATCCCCGCCAGTACCGGCGCCAGCATGCCGCCCAAAGTGAGCACGGCCGTAAAGGCAAGAAACAGCAGGACGGCCAGCACCACGGCTTCTTCGTCGGAGAAGTAGCGCTGAATCCAGTCACGTAACACTTTGAACATCAATAAACCTCAGGCGATAAGGACAGCATATTCAAGCGATTCAGGCCTTGCGCAACCAGTAACGATAGACGCCCGCTTCGTCTTCTTCATGCAGCAGGGTGTGGCCGGCCAGCTTGGCAAACGTACGAAAGTCCCGCTGGGAGCCAGCGTCCGTGGCGATCACCTTGAGCACCGCGCCGCTGGCCAGCCGATTGAGCTCCAGCTTGGCCTTGAGCAACGGCAGCGGGCAGTTAAGGCCACTGGCATCCAGTTCGGCATCGAAGGCTACAGCGTCGGTCATGGTCTAACTCCGGGTGGGCGTCGAGGGCGCTTAGAATATCTGGTCCGAAGCTCAGTGTCCGGCTACAGTAAGCTCTTTGTCGAAAGGCTTTGTGCATGACTTTTTTGCGCCCTACCCTGCTGACGCTGGCTTGCCTGCTTGCCTCTCCAGGCTTCGCCGACGACCTGCCGTCACTTGGCGACGCCAGTTCTGCCATTGTCTCGCCAAAACAGGAATACGATCTGGGTCGGGCATGGCTGGCCTACCTGCGTGGCCAGGTCTCGCAACTCAACGACCCGCAGCTCAAGGATTACGTCGAATCCAGCGTTTATAAGCTGGTGGAAACCAGCCAGGTCAATGACCGGCGCCTGGAATTCATTCTGATCAACAGCCCGCAGTTGAACGCCTTTGCCGCACCGGGCGGCATCGTCGGGGTCAACGGCGGCCTGTTCCTCAACGCCCAGACCGAAGGCGAATATGCCTCGGTACTGGCCCACGAATTGGCTCACTTGTCCCAACGTCACTTCGCACGAGGCGTGGAAGCACAGCAGCGCATGCAGATCCCGATGATGGCTGCGCTGCTCGGCGGCATCATCGCTGCCGCCGCTGGCGCAGGCGATGCGGGCATTGCCGCGATCGCCGGCAGCCAGGCCGCCGCGATCCAGGAGCAACGGCGCTTTTCCCGGCAAAACGAGCAAGAGGCTGACCGCATCGGCATTCTCAACCTGGAGAAAGCCGGCTACGACCCACGGTCCATGCCAACCATGTTCGAGCGCTTGATGCGCCAGTACCGTTTCGATGCCAAGCCGCCTGAATTCCTGCTGACTCACCCGGTAACCGAATCGCGGATCGCCGACACCCGCAACCGTGCGGAGCAAGCCAAGCTGGGTGGCATTGAGGACAGCCTGCGCTATCAACTGATCCGTGCTCGAGTGCAACTGTATTACGAAGACACCCCGGGGCTGGCCGCCAAACGTTTCCAGGCCCAGCTGGATGAAAATCCGAAGAACGATATCGCGCGTTATGGCCTCACCATCGCTCAGATCAAGGGTGCCCAGTTCAACCTGGCCCGGGAAAACCTCAAGCCGCTGCTGGCCAAGGCGCCCAACGACATCACCTACAACCTGGCGCAGATCGAGCTGGACATGACCAACAATCGCCTGCCGGATGCCCAACAGCGTACGGACCGAATGTTGACGCAATATCCAGGCAACTATCCGCTGAACCAGGTTCGTGTGGATCTGCTGCTCAAGCAGAACCGCAACGCTGACGCGGAAAAAGCCCTGGAAGGATTGTTGAAGTCTCGCCCAGACGATCCGGACGTCTGGTACCAGGTTGCGGAAACACGTGGCTTGTCGGGCAATATCATCGGCCTGCATCAGGCCCGGGCCGAGTACTTCGCGCTAGTGGGAGATTTCAAGCAGGCCATCCAGCAATTGGATTTCGCCAAGCGTCGCGCCGGCAGCAACTTCCCGCTTTCGTCACGTATCGACGCACGCCAGCGTGAACTGATCGACCAGGAACGCATGATCAAAGACATGATGGGCTAAACCTTTCAGCCACAAAAAAGCCCCGCTCTCGAACATCGAGAGCGGGGCTTTTTATTGGACTAGCGGATTACTCGGCCAGTTTGAAGGTAATGAAGCTGGCACGCCCCTGACGCAGGACGCGCATCGACACCGAACGGTTCTTCGGCAGCGCCTTGGCGATGTCGGTGAACTCTTTGGTGGAGTTGATAGCCTGGTTGTTCAGGTGGGTGATGACATCACCTGGTTGCAGGCCGATCAGGGAGGCAGGACCGTCCTGGACTTCCTTGATCACTACACCGCTCTTGAGGTCGAAGCTCTTTTTCTGTTCGTCGGTCAACTCGACTACAGCAATGCCCAGGCGATTGCTGCTGCGCTCGGCACCTGGCTTGCTGTTGCCCAGCGCATCCAGCGCCGCGCCTTCTTCCGGGATCGCACCGACGGTCAGTTCGACGTTCTGGCGCTTGCCGTCACGAATCACTTCCAGCTTGGCCTTGCTGCCGGCCTTGAGCGCGCCCACCAGGTGTGGCAAGTCCGCAGACATGACGATCGGCTGGCCGTTCATGCTCAGGATCACGTCACCGACTTGCAGGCCACCTTTGGCAGCAGGGCCATCGTCCTGGATCTGCGCGACCAGGGCACCGGCCGGCTTGTCGAGACCGAAGGATTCAGCCAGGTCCTTGTTCACTTCCTGGATCACCACCCCCAGCCAGCCGCGGCTGACTTTGCCACCGGTTTTCAGCTGGTTCGAAACGTCCATGGCCACGTCGATCGGAATCGCGAACGAAACGCCCATGAAACCACCGGAGCGGGTGTAGATCTGCGAGTTGATGCCAACGACTTCACCCGCCAGGTTGAACAACGGACCGCCGGAGTTGCCCGGGTTGATCGGCACGTCGGTCTGGATGAACGGCACGTAGTTTTCGTTCGGCAGGCTGCGACCGATGGCGCTGACGATACCCTGGGTCACAGTATGGTCAAAACCAAACGGCGAACCGATGGCGACGACCCATTGGCCGGCTTTCAGGTCCTGGGATTTGCCCAGTTTCAGCACCGGCAGGTCCTTGCCTTCGATTTTCAGCAGGGCAACGTCGGAACGTGGGTCGGTGCCCACCAGCTTGGCTTTCAGCTCACTGCGGTCCGCCAGGCGCACCAGGATCTCGTCGGCGTCGGCAATCACGTGGTTGTTGGTGAGGATGTAGCCGTCAGGCGAGATGATGAAGCCCGAGCCCAGGGACTGGGCCTCACGCTGGCCGCCACCACCGCCACGCGGCGTGCGCGGCTGGGGCATGCCGCGTTCGAAGAACTCCCGCAGCATCGGCGGCAGGCCTTCCAGGTCGGGCATCTGCTGGTTGGAGACCTTACGATCCGGCAGCTTCTGCGTAGTACTGATGTTCACCACGGCAGGCGACGCCTGCTCCACCAGTTGGGTGAAGTCAGGCAGCTCGGCCGCTTGCGCGGTAACCGCCTGACCCAGCACCAGCACCGTGGCGACTATGGATAGGTAAGACTTCAAACGTGGTATCGACATACAGCTCCCGTTACGACGAGCAGGGTTGAGCGACAGGGTTCAATAAACGCCGAAAACTGCGACCGACATTTTTGTTCCGCGAACAAAACAAGGCCAGGGCCGTTAAGCCCTGACCTATAAAAAACATAGGGGATATTAGCAAGTGAAAAAAATGATCCAGACATTTCATGCTCTCGGCAGAGGCAGGCATCGACTATCTCCTGCGCAACATTGAAATATCAGGATGAACATAGGATTAACAACTCAAGGCTTGGCGGGCACGGTGCCACTGCGTAGTGACAGCGCAATTCGCTCGGCGGTGCCAATCGGGATCTCGCCGACGACGGTCACCATCACCTCGCCTTCCAGGGTATTCAACCGCCGTGAAACGGCGACTGTCGGGCCCAACTGGGTGCGGGTCTCGTTTACGGTCGCACCGTTAAGCGGCTCCAGGAATACCGAAAAACGCGCCAGACCATCGTCATACATCAGACTGCTGACGGTTACCTTGGTGTGGGAGTCTTTATGGGCACTGCTGTTGACCAGCTGAAAGCCTGGTGGCAACCAGTCGAGGCGCCAATCCTGAGGGATCTCGACCTCCGGGGCCTTGGCGTTGGTCACCGCCACCGGCGTGCATTCGCCACTGGGCTGCAAATCACGATCGTCAGGCACCGATGTATTGAGCTGGGTGAACTGGAAACGCTCCAGCAACTGGCCCTGGTCGTTAAGCAACAATGACTTCAATGGCAGCGCAGTTTCACGATCCAGATGCAGCTCAAAACCATAACGGTATTGATCGCGGGGGGTCACGGAGACGATCACCGCATTCCGACCGGCCACGCGCGATTTGCCGATGACGGCAAGATCGTAGAACGCTTTGAGTTTTTGCGGATCAAGGGTACGCGCAGAGGTATTGGGGGAGCCCCCAAGCCCGGCAACCAGCGTGCCGCTCACGCATTGGGTACGGCCATCGACGCGCAGGACTTCCTGGGCAGAACCATCGAGCTGCAAAAGCCGCTCACGGACCTGACCATTCTGGACACGATGCCAGATGTCATGGGTAGAAAAACTACCGTTACGCTCGTAGATGAAGGTGCCCTGAAAGCTTTGCTGCTGCTCCGCCCGCCCAAGACGCGTCAGCCAGTCTTGGGCTTCATCGGCATGGGCGGGGACTGCAAACCAGCCACTGAGCAAAAGCGCAAGGAGCGGTATGGCGCGCATAAAGCTCCTTGGCGGACTAGCGGTTTTCCAGGCTTGCAGCGCGAGCGTAAGGCAGAGCGCTTTCAGTGCCTTTCAAGGCCGATTCCTGTGCGTGTTGGCGCAGGTAGCCTGGAAGACGCTGATCCTGCCAGCCGGATTGCCCTTGAAGTACACCGTTGGCCATAGGCCCGGTGGTATCGGAGCTTTCCTTGTAGCCGGCCAGTACGGCTGGACCCTTAACCTGCGGGCCGGCCATGACCGGTTGCTGGGTCTGCTGGGCCAGTTCGGCACCGGCGATTTCGTCCTGGTTGTACAGGCGAACACCTGCCAATACAGCGACGGTCACCGAAGCAGCGACTGCCAGACGGCCCAGGCTACGCCAAGGACCGCGAGCAGCTTTTGCCGGAACGGCTTCATCAGCCAGTGCAGCAGAAACGGCCGCAGCAATATCCAGACGAGGGATTAGAAGATCCTTGTGCATCACCGCCCGAGCGACTTGGTAACGAGACCAGGTATCACGGGTTTCGGCATCATCAAATGCATTAAGCACTCGACGAAGTTCCAGTTCATCCGCTTCGTTATCCATCACTGCGGACAGCGATTCCTGCAGGGCATCACGACTCATGGCGGTTCCTCTCTTGGCTGTCGCCGCTGTCTCAGTTTTCCTGCAACAACGGCTGCAGGGCTTTATCGATGGCTTCCCGAGCCCGGAAGATCCGGGAGCGTACGGTACCCACCGGACATTGCATGACGCTCGCAATGTCTTCGTAACTCAGACCATCGAATTCACGTAAAGTTAACGCCGTACGCAAATCTTCTGGCAGTTGTTGAATAGTGCGATGGACGGTTCCTTCGATCTCGTCGCGCAGCAATGCACGCTCCGGCGACTCGAGATCCTTGAGGCCGTGATCACCATCATAAAATTCAGCATCTTCCGAACTAACATCACTATCCGGCGGGCGGCGACCGCGAGAAACCAGATAGTTCTTCGCCGTGTTAATGGCGATGCGATACAGCCACGTGTAAAACGCACTGTCACCGCGGAAATTACCGAGTGCACGGTACGCCTTGATAAAGGCTTCCTGTGCAACGTCCTGCGCTTCATGGGTGTCGTGCACAAACCGCACGATCAACCCGAGAATTTTGTGCTGGTATTTCAGCACTAGCAGATCAAATGCCCGCTTGTCGCCGCGTTGAACGCGCTCGACCAGCTGCTGATCCTCTTCCTGGGTTAGCATGAACACTCCTCGTTGTACTTGAAGGAGGCTTGCATAACTAATCGATCAGGCTTGCAAACATAGACTCGGACTTTTCGCAAAAGTTCTCCCCCTCCAAGCAAGTTTCCGGCGCGCACTGATTTGGCACACACGAAAAACGCAGCGCGGGCAATGCCGGCTGCGCGAATAATCTGTCGCCAGTTTCCTGACGCGCCTGACACAGACGCGGCTCAGCAAATCCAGCGTGTTCCCAGCTTTCGGGCATCCTGCTATTGAGTCGGGGCCTATGCAAAAAGTTCCCATCCCAATCGCTGTCCGTTTCATGAAAGCCGTGCAGTTCGTTGCCCGTAGTCTCACAATGCCACGAATGCCCGGCTATTGTGCCGCTCCCCCCCTCTATATACTAGTGGGCCGTGTCACCCTTTGATTCGCCGATCCAGGCGTCCTGTTTGCGCCCCCTACGGATCGCTTTTTGCGGAATCCTTCAAATGAGCCAACAGTTTCAACACGATGTCCTGGTGATTGGCAGCGGCGCCGCGGGCTTGAGCCTTGCACTGACCCTGCCGGGCCACCTGCGCATAGCCGTACTGAGCAAGGGCGACCTCGCCAATGGCTCGACGTTCTGGGCCCAGGGCGGTGTCGCCGCGGTGCTCGATGACACCGACACGGTGCAATCCCACGTCGAAGACACCCTGAATGCCGGCGGCGGCCTGTGCAATGAAGAAGCGGTGCGCTTCACCGTCGAGCATAGCCGCGAAGCCATCCAGTGGCTGATCGACCAGGGCGTGCCCTTCACCCGCGACGAACATTCCGGCACCGACGACGGCGGCTTCGAGTTCCACCTGACCCGCGAAGGCGGCCACAGCCATCGGCGGATCATCCATGCCGCCGACGCCACCGGCGCCGCGATCTTCAAGACCCTGCTCGCCCAGGCCCGGCAACGCCCCAACATCGAACTGCTGGAACAGCGGGTCGCCGTCGACCTGATCACCGAAAAGCGCCTTGGCCTGCCGGGCGAACGCTGCCTCGGCGCCTACGTGCTCAACCGGGCCAGCGGCGAAGTCGACACCTACGGCGCGCGCTTCACCATTCTCGCCTCGGGCGGCGCAGCGAAGGTCTACCTCTATACCAGCAACCCCGACGGCGCCTGCGGTGACGGCATTGCCATGGCCTGGCGTTCGGGCTGCCGGGTGGCGAACCTGGAATTCAACCAGTTCCACCCCACTTGCCTGTATCACCCGCAGGCCAAGAGCTTCCTGATCACCGAAGCCCTGCGCGGCGAAGGCGCACACCTGAAGCTGCCCAACGGCGAACGTTTCATGCAGCGCTTCGACCCACGAGCAGAACTGGCCCCGCGGGACATCGTCGCCCGGGCCATTGACCATGAAATGAAGCGCCTGGGCATCGACTGCGTCTACCTGGACATCAGCCACAAGCCCGAAGCCTTCATCAAGACCCATTTCCCGACGGTCTACGAGCGCTGCCTGGCGTTCAACATCGACATCACCAAGGGCCCGATCCCGGTTGTCCCGGCGGCGCACTACACCTGCGGCGGCGTAATGGTCGACCAGAACGGCCGCACCGACGTGCCCGGCCTGTACGCCATTGGCGAAACCAGCTTCACCGGCCTGCACGGCGCCAACCGCATGGCCAGCAATTCGTTGCTGGAGTGTTTCGTGTACGCCCGCTCCGCCGCCGCCGACATCCTTGAACAGCTGCCGCGCATTCCGGTGCCGGCCGCCCTGCCCCGCTGGGACGCCAGCCAGGTGACCGATTCCGACGAAGACGTGATCATCGCCCACAACTGGGACGAGTTGCGGCGCTTCATGTGGGACTACGTGGGCATCGTGCGCACCAACAAGCGCCTGGCGCGGGCGCAGCACCGGGTTCGACTGTTGCTGGATGAGATCGACGAGTTCTACAGCAACTATAAAGTCAGCCGCGACCTGATCGAGCTGCGCAACCTGGCCCAGGTGGCGGAACTGATGATCCGCTCGGCCATGGAGCGCAAGGAAAGCCGGGGATTGCATTACACCCTCGACTACCCGCAAATGCTGCCCGAAGCGCGCGACACTATTCTGGTGCCAACCACCTACGGCGGCTGAACTTCAAGCGCACCCGCAGGCGCCGATGCACATCGGTAGCCTGCGAATCCCGTGGCACGCAGATCGAACGCACTCGCCAGTCACCCTGCACCCGAAAGCGCAGCAACACGATCAACGGCAACGCCAGGCTGTCGGGGCGCAGTTGCACGCTGTGCCAGCCACGCGCGGCGCTCCACAACTGCCAGCCATCCTCGTCGCGGCGCAGGCCACGGATCGACGAACGGTGAGTCAGCAGGATATGACGCGGCAATACCCAACCGGCATGGGCCAGGCACAACAAGGCGCCAAAGGCTCCGAACCACGGGGACACATCGAGAAACCACAGCGCACCCAGTGCGAACGCCTGGGCGAAAAGATAAGCCGCCAGCAACTGCCCGGAGGCGTGCCAGCGGCATTCGAACGTATTACTTGGGCTGGACACGATCCAGAATCATCCGAACCATGCGCTGCAGCTCCGGGTCTTCCGATTCGGCGCGTTCCATGAACCAGCCGAACATGTCCTGATCCTCGCATTCCAGCAGCTTGCGGTAGCAGTCGCGGTCGACGTCGTTGAGGTGCGGATAGACCTCCCTGACGAACGGTACCAGCAACACGTCCAGTTCAAGCATGCCGCGGCGGCTGTGCCAGTAGAGGCGATTGAGTTCTACATCTTCGACCATGGAGCGCTCCTCAAATAGAGCGCAAGTATACAGGCCGAAGCTGCCTGGAACAGTCGGCTTTGGTCGGCCATACGGAAACTATCCATTTGCCGGGCGCCCCTCTATGATGCACTCATGACTTTTTAACCTGCGATGACCCATGGCTGACTCTGCTTTTTTCTGCCCCCTGTCCCACGAAGGCGTTCTCGCCGTCCGCGGTTCCGACGCTGCCAAGTTCCTCCAGGGACAACTGACCTGCAACCTTAACTACCTGAGTGACACCCAGGCCAGCCTGGGCGCGCGCTGCACCCAGAAAGGGCGCATGCAGTCGAGCTTCCGCATCCTGCTGCAAGGCGATGGCGTGTTGCTGGCCATGGCCACCGAACTGCTGGAGCCACAACTGGCGGACCTGAAAAAGTACGCCGTGTTCTCCAAATCCAAACTCACCGACGAAAGCGCTGCCTGGGCGCGTTTCGGTGTGTCGGATGCCGATCAGGTACTGGCCGGCCTCGGCCTCCAACTACCCGCCGAGACCGACAGCGTGGTGCGCAGCGACGACCTGATCGCCATCCGCGTATCGCCGGGCCGTGCCGAACTCTGGGCCCCCGCCGCCCAAGCTCAAACCCTGCACAGCCAACTCGCCGCACAATTGAACGAAGGTGAACTGAACCAATGGCTGCTGGGCCAGATCCGTGCCGGTATCGGCCAGGTCATGCCCCAGACCCGCGAACTGTTCATCCCGCAGATGCTCAACCTGCAAGCCGTCGGCGGCGTCAGCTTCAAGAAAGGCTGCTACACCGGCCAGGAAATCGTCGCGCGCATGCAGTATTTGGGCAAACTCAAGCGTCGCCTGTATCGCCTGAGCCTGAGTGCCGGCGAGCTGCCTGAGCCCGGCACCCCACTGTTTTCCCCGAATCACAACAGCGCCATCGGCGAGGTGGTGCTTGCCGCCCGTGCCGATCAGGCGATTGAACTTCTAGCGGTGCTGCAAGCCGAAGCAGCAGAGAGTGGCGATGTGCATGTAGGCACGCTGGAAGGCCCCGGCCTTCAGCTGCTCGACCTGCCCTACCAGCTGGACCGTGATCGCGAGATCCAGCGCTGATCGTCGTACCTTTTTGCTACACCCTAGAGATCTTGAATGAACAAGCTGGCGGAAAAAGTCCAACAGGCGTTGGTTGTGGCCATCGATAACGATGACCTGGTTCTGCCAACGCTGCCGGAAGTGGCCCTGAACATTCGCCAGGCCGCCGAAGACCCGGACATCAGCATCAGCCACCTGAGCAAAGTGATCGGCCGTGACACTGCCTTGTCGGCACGGCTGATCAAAGTGGTCAACAGCCCGCTGTTGCGCGCGACCCAGGAAGTCACCGACCTGCACACCGCCATCACCCGCCTGGGCACCAACTACAGCAGCAACCTGGCGATCGGCCTGGTGATGGAACAGATCTTCCACGCCCGTTCCGAAGTGGTCGAACAGAAGATGCGCGATGTCTGGCGGCGCAGCCTGGAAGTGGCCGGCGTGAGCTATGCGTTGTGCCGCAACCACAGCCAGTTGAAGCCTGACCAGGCGGCGCTGGGTGGGCTGGTGCACCAGATTGGCGTGCTGCCGATCCTGACCTTCGCCGAAGATCACTATGAGCTGCTGTCCGATCCGGTCAGCCTCGATCACGTGATTGAAAGCATCCACCCGTTGCTGGGGGACAAGCTGCTGCGGCGCTGGGACTTCCCGGAAATGCTGGTGAACCTGCCGGCGCAGTACATGAACCTTGAGCGCGACTCCGAGCGCCTGGACTATATCGACCTGGTGCAGGTCGCCGTGTTGTATTGCCACCGCGACACTGACCACCCGCTGGCCAGCGTGCCGATATTGACGGTACCTGCGATCAAGAAGCTGCGACTCGACCCCTACAGCGACACCTTGCGCGCCGAGCTGGATGAAGCACGGTCGATGTTCTACTGATTACCCCGCGATAAAACTGACCCGCACTTTCAACCCAGCCAACTCTCCGTCATGCAAGCTGATCTGCGCCAGGTGTGCCCGGCAGATCTCGCCAACAATCGCCAACCCCAAGCCCGCCCCCAAGCCCTGCTGGCTGCGCCGATAGAAGCGCTCGAACACTCGGTCCCGCTCATCCAGCGGGATGCCCGGGCCGTCATCTTCCACCTCAAGTACCGCCGGCGCCGTGACCCGCAAGATCACGTTGCCGCCCGGGGGCGTGTGGGCCAGGGCGTTGTCCACCAGGTTGCTCAACAACTCGTTCAACAAGGTGGGCTCGCCCCGCAGCCACACCGGTTCATCCGCCTCCAGCGCCAGGGCCACGCCACGCGCATGGGCCAGCGGCGCCATGGCCATGCCCAGCTCGCGAGCCAACTGGCTCAGGTCCAGCAACTGGGCCCCGCCTTCGGCAATCGCCCGGGCGCCGTTTTCGATGCGCGCCAGCGAGAGCAATTGATTGGCCAGGTGAGTCAGGCGATCAGTGCCCTGGGCTGCGGTTTCCAGGGTGGTGCGCCAGGTAGCCGGATCTTCGGCACGCAGGCCAAGCTCCAAGCGTGCCTTGAGCGCTGCCAACGGAGTGCGCAGCTCATGGGCGGCATCGGCAATAAACTGTGCCTGGCGCTCGAACTGCCCGCGCAGGCGTTCGGTGAAATGGTTGAGCGCATGTACCAGCGGGCCCAATTCATGCTGCACCTCCACCAGCGGCAATGGCCGCAGGTCATCGGGCTGACGCTCTTCCACGGCCGTGCGCAAGCGCTCCAACGGCCGCAGCGCCGCACTCACGGCAAAGAACACCAACAACAATGCACCGATGGCCAGCATCCCCAGGCGCAGCAAGGTATCGGCCATCAGGCTGCGCGCCATCGCCACCCGCGCCTCGTCGGTTTCGGCCACGCGGATTTCCGCCATGCCGTTCATGTTCGGCTCGGAGACTGCCTTGAGCAGGCTGACCACTCTCACGTTCTGGCCCTGATACCTGGCGTTATAAAAGCGCGCCAGCGCCGGATAGTCATCGGTGCGTGGAGTGCCCGGCGGCGGGCCCGGCAGGTTTTCGTAGCCGGAAATCAGCTTCTGGTGAATATCGTTGACCTGGTAGTAGATTCGCCCGGCGCTGTCGTAGGCGAACGTATCCAGGGCGACGTAGGGCACATCGGCACTCAAGGTGCCGTCGCGGTGGGACAGGCCGGCCGCAATGGTCCGCGCCGAGGCCAACAGCGTGCGGTCGTAAGCCGTGTCCGCCGCCTCGCGCCCATTCCAGTAAGCGCTCAAGCCGCTGGCAATCATCAACACCACCAGCAACAGCGCCAGGTTCCACAGCAGGCGCCAGCGCAGGCTGCTGGGCTTATGCATCGCGGGCTTCCAGCAGGTACCCCAGGCCACGGAAAGTGACGATGGCCACAGGCTGGCCATCGAGTTTCTTGCGCAGGCGGTGCACGTAGATTTCGATGGCATCGGGGCTGGCCTCTTCATCCAGGCCAAACACCTGGGAAGCCAGTTGCTCCTTGCTCATGACCCGGCCCGGGCGCGCGATCAGCGCCTCAAGCACCGCCTGCTCGCGGGAGGTCAGGGTCAGCAGTTCACCACCCAGGGTGAAGCGCCGCGTATCCAGGTCGTAAATCAGCACGCCACACGCCTGTTGCCGCTCACCGCCCAGCACGCTACGGCGCAGCAGCGCCTTGACCCGGGCTTCCAGCTCCGTCAGTTCGAACGGCTTGGCCAGGTAGTCATCCGCGCCCAGGTTGAGGCCATGCACGCGGTCCTTCACATCGCTGCGTGCGGTCAACATCAACACCGGCAGATTTTTTCCACGGGCCCGCAGGCGCGCCAACACTTCAAAACCGTCCATGCGCGGCAGGCCCACATCGAGAATCGCCACCGCGTATTCCTCGCTGCTCAAGGCCAGGTCCGCCGCCACTCCGTCGTGCAACACGTCGACGGTCAAACCCGTGCTCTTGAGCGCCTGGGCGACACTTTCGGCTAGCTGCAGATGGTCTTCGACCAGAAGGACACGCATGGGTTTTTACCTCGTTCGGGGGTGGTCGGCGCCACGCTTTGCCGGGGAGTTTACAGGCGCGGCCTGCGCTGTGAAGCCCGAAAACATTGAAAGGCGACTGAAAGGTTAGTGAAAGCTTCGCCCTTTAGCATCCAGCCACGGTGGGTTTCGCCTGCCGAGCTATTTCACCCATAGCGCCCGAAAAACGCCTCGAAGCGTTTTCGCCAAAATAAGAACAATAACGGAGTACACCCACGATGCTGCGCACACAGCCGCCTGCTCGTTCTTCTCGTATCACCCAGACCGCCCTTGCCAGTGCCGCCGCCCTCGCCGGCTTTTCGCCCGCAGGCCAGGCCGCCTTTTTCGAGGACAGCACCGCCACCCTCGAAACCCGCAACATGTACTTCAACCGCGACTTTCGCGACGGCACCAGCGCACAACAATCCAAGCGCGACGAGTGGGCCCAGGGCTTCATGCTCAACCTGCAGTCGGGCTATACCGACGGTACCGTCGGCTTCGGCGTGGATGCGCTGGGCATGCTCGGGGTCAAGCTCGACTCCAGCCCCGACCGCACCGGCACCGGGCTGTTGCCGACCCACGACGACGGCCGCGCCGCCAACGAATATTCCAAACTCGGCCTGACCGGCAAAGTGAAGATCTCCGCCACCGAGCTGAAGATCGGCGCGCTGATCCCCGAATTGCCGATCCTCAAGCCCAACGACGGGCGCATCCTGCCGCAGACGTTTGAAGGCGGCCTGCTCAGTTCCAGGGAATTCAAGAACCTGGTGTTCACCGGCGGCCGCCTGAACAAGGCCAAGGACCGCGACGACACCAACTACGAAGACATCGGCCTCAACAACAAAAACAGCCGCTTCCTCAGCGGCGCCACCGGCAAGCATTTCGACTTCGGCGGCGTGGACTACAAGTTCGCCGACAAGATCACCGGTAGCTACCACTTCGCCCAACTCGACGACGTGTACCGCCAGCATTTCCTCGGCCTCGTGGCCTCGCGCCCGATGGGCCCCGGCACCTTCGGCGCCGACCTGCGCCTGGCCGTCAGTGACGACACCGGCGCGGCGCGCGGCGGCAAGATCGACAACACCTCCCTCAACGGCCTCTTCAGCTATGCCCTCAATGGCCATAAGCTCAGCGCCGGTTACCAGCACATGTCCGGCGACAGCGCCTTTCCCTACGTGGACGGTAGCGATCCTTACCTTGTCAACTTCGTGCAGATCAACGACTTTGCCGGCGCCGAAGAACGCTCCTGGCAGGCCCGCTACGACTACGACTTCGCCAAGCTGGGGATTCCCGGCCTGAGTTTCATGAGCCGTTACCTGTCGGGTGACAACATCAAGCTCAAGAACGGCGAGACCGGCAAGGAGTGGGAACGCAACAGCGAGATCCGCTACGTGGTGCAAAGCGGCACGTTCAAGGACGTGGCCGTGCGTCTGCGCAATGCCACCTACCGTTCCAACTATTCGGCCCGTGATGCGGATGAAGTGCGCCTGCTGGTGAGCTACAGCGTCGCACTCTGGTAACAGCAACCTCATAACAACAATGATGGAGATGAACATGACCCTTTCACTGCGTAAATTTGCCCTGACGGCCAGCTGCATGCTGTTCGCCAGCCAACTGCTGGCCGCCGAGCCCAAGCGCCCGGAGTGCATCGCCCCGGCGTCCCCTGGCGGTGGTTTCGACCTGACCTGCAAACTGGCGCAGAGCGCGCTGGTCAACGAGAAACTGTTGAGCAAGCCGATGCGCGTGACCTACATGCCCGGCGGCGTGGGCGCGGTGGCCTACAACGCCGTCGTGGCGCAGCGTCCGGCCGACGCTGGCACGCTGGTGGCGTGGTCCAGCGGCTCGCTGTTGAACCTGGCCCAGGGCAAATTTGGCCGCTTCGATGAAAGCGCCGTGCGCTGGCTCGCGGCCGTCGGCACCAGCTACGGCGCCATCGCGGTGAAAAACGATTCGCCCTACAAAAACCTCGACGATCTGGTCAAGGCCCTGAAGAAAGATCCGGGCAGCGTGGTCATCGGTTCCGGCGGCACCGTCGGCAGCCAGGACTGGATGCAAACCGCCCTGATCGCCAAGGCCGCCGGCATCAACCCGCGTGACCTGCGTTACGTGGCACTGGAAGGCGGCGGCGAGATCGCCACCGCCCTGCTCGGCGGCCATATCCAGGTAGGCAGTACCGACATCTCCGACTCCATGCCGCACATCCTCAGTGGTGACATGCGCCTGCTGGCGGTGTTCTCCGACGAACGCCTGGACGAGCCGGAAATGAAGAACATCCCGACCGCCAAGGAACAAGGCTACGACATCGTCTGGCCGGTGGTGCGTGGCTTCTACCTCGGGCCAAAAGTCAGCGACGAAGACTATGCCTGGTGGAAAGACGCCTTCGACAAACTGCTGGCTTCCGAAGAGTTCGCCAAGCTGCGTGACCAGCGCGAGCTGTTCCCGTTCGCCATGACCGGCCCGGAGCTGGACACCTACGTGAAGAAACAGGTGGCTGACTACAAAGTGCTGGCCAAAGAGTTCGGCCTGATCCAGTAATCGCCCCTCTGTGGGAGCGGGCTTGCTCGCGAAAAACTTCAACGATGACGCGTGCTGCCTGTATAAACGCGACGTCCTGGCGTTCTTCGTGAGCAAGCTCGCGCCTACAAGAGTCTCCAAGGAGTTTCCCATGCTCTTACAACGCATTTTCGCCTCAGTGATGTTGCTGGTCTGTGCCGGCCTCGCACTGATGGCCTGGCCATATCAGGCGTCGTTTTCCTACGAGCCGGTAGGGCCTCGGGCCTACCCGCTGCTGATGCTCGGGCTGATGGGCCTGGGCCTGATCTACATGCTGTTTCGTCCACAGCCCACCAAGCACACAGAAGAAGAGCCCGCGCTGGACCGCCAGACCCTGATCAAGATCGGCATCTGCGTCGGGTTGCTGCTGGTGTTTGCCGGCACCTTCGAACCCTTGGGTTTCATCCTCAGCAGCATGCTGATCGGCATTCCGATGGCGCGCCTGTATGGCGGCCGCTGGATGCCCAGCGTGGTGATCGTGACCTTGATGAGCATCGGTCTTTACCTGCTGTTCGACAAGGCCATGGATGTACCGCTGCCGCTCGGCCTGCTTGAAGTTCTGGAGAACTGATATGGATACGTTCAGCTATTTGGGCCAGGGCTTCGGCGTTGCACTGACCCCTTACAACCTGATCACCGCACTGTGCGGCACCTTGATCGGCACCGTGGTCGGCCTGTTGCCGGGCCTTGGGCCGATCAACGGCGTAGCGCTGTTGATCCCCATCGCATTTGCCCTGGGGCTGCCGCCTGAGTCGGCCTTGATCCTGTTGGCGGCCGTGTACCTGGGCTGCGAATACGGCGGGCGCATCAGCTCGATCCTGTTGAACATCCCGGGTGAAGCTTCCACCGTGATGACCACCCTCGACGGCTACCCGATGGCTCGCAAAGGCCTGGCGGGCGTGGCGTTGTCGCTGTCGGCGTGGAGTTCGTTCATCGGTGCGTTTATCGCCACCTGCGGCATGGTGCTGTTCGCCCCGCTGCTGGCCAAATGGGCGATTGCCTTCGGCCCGGCGGAATATTTCGTACTGATGGTGTTTGCCATCGTCTGCCTGGGCGGCATGGCCGGTGACAAGCCGCTGAAGACCTTTGTCGCGGCATTGATCGGCCTGTTTCTGTCAGCAGTGGGTATCGATGCCAACAGCGGCGTATACCGCTTCACCGGCGATAACATCCACCTGACCGACGGCATCCAGTTCGTGGTGCTTGTATTGGGCCTGTTCTCCATCAGCGAGATCCTGTTGCTGCTGGAAAAAACCCACCGTGGCCAGGAAGCCGTGAAAGCCACCGGACGCATGATGTTCAACCTGAAGGAAGCTTCCGCGGTATTCGTCGTGAATATTCGCTGCGGCCTGCTGGGTTTCATCATGGGTGTCTTGCCGGGCGCGGGTGCCACACTGGCCTCGGCCGTGGCCTACATGACCGAAAAACGCCTGGCCGGTGCCAGCGGTAAATTCGGCCAGGGCGACATGCGCGGCCTGGCGGCTCCGGAAACCGCGATCGGCGCTTCCGCCTGCGGCGCCCTGGTGCCGATGCTGACCCTCGGCGTACCCGGCTCGGGCACCACGGCGGTGATGATCGGCGCCCTGTCGCTGTACAACATCACCCCCGGCCCGCTGCTGTTCCAACAGCAACCGGACATCGTCTGGGGCCTGATCGCCTCGTTGTTTATCGCCAACATCATGCTGGTGATCCTCAACATCCCGATGATCCGCATCTTCACCCGCATCCTTGCCGTGCCGAACTGGGCACTGGTGCCGGTGATCGCCATCATCACTGCGATCGGTGTGTACGCGGTTCACGCCACCACCTTCGACCTGTTCCTGATGGTCGGCATCGGCATCTTCGGCTACATCCTGCGCAAGCTGGATTTCCCGCTCTCGCCGGTGCTGCTGGGCTTTATCCTCGGCGGGTTGATGGAGCAGAACCTGCGTCGTGCGCTGTCGATTTCCAACGGCGAATTGCAGATCCTCTGGTCGAGCCCGATCACCTTCGGCGTGTGGGTACTGACGGCCTTGATGCTGTTGTTCCCGCTCCTGCGCATCTGGCGCAAGCGTTCCCTGCAGCGTCGTGCCGTGGCCGATGTCTGAGGCCACGTTCAGAAACTGGTGGGCAACACCGCTGGTCGGTCTGCTGGGCGGGTATCTCGCCAGCCAGATCGGCTGGCCACTGCCGTACATGGTCGGCTCGTTGCTGGCGATCATCCTGGTGCGCTGCCTGACACCCTGGCAGCTCGCGGAAATTCCCGGCGGCCGCAAATGCGGCCAATGGGTGGTGGGCATCGGCATCGGCCTGCACTTCACCCCGGTGGTGATCGAGCAGGTGATGAGCCACTTCGGCCTGATCTTCTTCGGCGCGCTGGTCACCAGCCTCTCCAGCATTGTGGGCGTGTGGTTGATGCGCCGCAGCGGTGAAGACCGTGCCACAGCGTTTTTCTCGAGCATGCCGGGTGGGTCGGGGGAGATGGTCAACCTCGGCGCACGCAACGGCGCAGTGCTCAGCCGCGTCGCGGCGGGCCAGAGTTTGCGGGTATTGGTGGTGGTGCTCTGTGTGCCGGCGGCGTTCAAGTATTTGCTGGGGGAAGGTGCCCCGCAGTTTCATCCGGCGACGGTGGATTGGACCTGGCTGGCGCTGCTGTTTCCCGTCGGCGCCCTGGTGGCCTGGGGCTGGCAACGCTTGCGTCAGCCAAACCCCTGGCTGTTCGGGCCGCTGCTGGTCAGTGCCGCCGCCAGCATTACCTGGGACTTGCACATCGGGCTGCCCGACGGCGGCAGCCAGATCGGCCAGTGGCTGATCGGCAGCGGCCTGGGTTGCCACTTCAACCGGCAGTTCTTCCGGCGCGCGCCGTTGTTCATGGGACGTACGTTGATCGGAACGGCGTTGACCATGTTGATTGCGACGCTGGCGGCTGTGGGCTTGAGTGCACTCACACATCTGGACCTGCGTTCGCTGACACTGGGCATGATGCCAGGCGGAATTGCGGAAATGAGCCTGACGGCGGAAACCCTGCAACTGTCGGTGCCGTTGGTGACGGCGATGCAGGTGATGCGTTTGTTGTTTGTGCTGTTTCTGGCGGAGCCGTTGTTTCGGCACTGGAACCGGCAGCCAGACAAAATCTGAAGCCCAAGAGACGTTCAATTGTGGGAGCTGTCGAGCTTTAGCGAGACAGCTCCTACATTGGAGCTATGTCAAACCGGCGGCAATCGCCACTCGATCGGCGTCTCGCCATTCTGCTCAAGAAACTTGTTGGTGCGGCTGAAATGCCCGCAGCCAATAAACCCTCTATAGGCCGACAACGGCGACGGATGCACCGACGTCAGCACCAGGTGCTTGGTGGCGTCGATCAGCTTCTGCTTGCCCTGCGCATGGGCGCCCCACAGCAAGAACACCAAGTGCGGCTGATGCTCGCTCACCACTTCAATAATCCGATCGGTAAAGAACTGCCAGCCCTTGCCCGCATGGGCGTTGGCATTCGCGCGCTCCACGGTCATGGTGGTGTTGATCATCAGCACGCCCTGGTCGGCCCAGCTTTGCAGGTAGCCGTGGTTGGGAATGTCGATGTTCAGGTCACGCTTGAGTTCTTTGTAGATATTGACCAGCGACGGCGGTGCCGGCACGCCCGGTTGCACCGAGAAGCACAAGCCGTGGGCCTGGCCCGGGCCGTGATACGGGTCCTGGCCGAGGATCACCACCTTGACCTTGTCCAGGGGCGTTGAGTTGAGTGCGTTGAAGATCATCGGGCCGGGTGGGTAGATCTCCTTGCCTGCCGCGTGCTCCTGGCGCAGGAATTCCCGCAACTGGGCCATGTACGGCTGGTCGAACTCGTCACGCAGGGCGTGTTTCCAGCTGGGTTCGAGTTTGATACGGTCGTCGGTGGTCATGGTTACGCTGTCTAGTCAAAAGAATGAGGCGAACCCTAGGAAAGCCGACCTTGCTTGTCAATTGATCTGACGCAGATACCGCACTTTCCTGCGAAGCGATCATACTGAACCTTCACTTTATCGATTGAGGTCATGATGAACCTGCACTTCGAAGAGCTGATTGGCACCGGCGGCGCCCGCGTTGGCATCGCCAGCCTGGACGCGGAAAAATCCCTCAATGCCTTGTCGTTGCCGATGATCCTGGCCCTGAGCGAACGCCTGGACGCCTGGGCCAAAGACCCGCAAATCGTCTGCGTGCTTCTGCGCGGCAATGGCCCCAAGGCTTTTTGCGCCGGTGGCGAAGTACGCAGCCTGGCCCAGGCCTGCCGTGAACATCCCGGCGAAGTACCGGCGCTGGCCGCGCAATTTTTCGCCGCGGAGTACCGCCTCGACTACCGCCTGCACACCTATCCCAAACCGCTGATCTGCTGGGGCCACGGCTATGTGCTGGGCGGTGGCATGGGCTTGCTGCAAAGCGCCGCCGTGCGCATCGTCACGCCAAGCAGCCGCCTGGCCATGCCGGAAATCAGCATCGGCCTGTACCCGGACGTGGGCGCCAGTTGGTTCCTGTCTCGCCTGCCCGGCAAGTTGGGGTTGTTCCTCGGCCTGACCGGCGCCCATATGAATGGCCGCGACGCCCTGGACCTGGGCCTGGCCGACCGCTTCCTGCTGGATGAACAACAAGACGAACTGCTTGAAGGCCTGCTGCAACTGAACTGGCAGGAACAGACCGACATGCAGCTCAACAGCCTGCTCAAGGCCCTGGCCCAGGAAGCCACCGGCCAGTTGCCCGAAGCCCAATGGCTGCCGCGCCGTGGGCAGATCGACGAGTGGCTGGACGTGGGGGATGTGCGCTGTGCGTGGCGAGCCTTGAGCCAGTTACGCGATCACACCGACCCGCTGCTCCGCCGCGCAGGCAAGACCCTGAACGAAGGCTGCCCGCTGACCGCGCACCTGGTGTGGGAACAGATCCAGCGAGCGCGGCACCTGTCCCTGGCCCAGGTGTTCCAGATGGAATACACCTTGAGCCTGAACTGCTGCCGTCACCCGGAATTCAGCGAAGGTGTGCGGGCGCGGTTGATCGACAAGGACCAGCAGCCACACTGGCACTGGCCGGACATCAACTTGATCCCCGAGGCCGTGGTGCAGGCGCACTTCCACAAGGTCTGGGAAGGGCGGCATCCGCTGGCGGACCTGTCTGACTATTGAGCGCCCGTCGGCGCTTTTTTGCCCTCGAACGTGAAGGCACAATTATCGGGTTGGTGGTCGTCGCACTGGAAAATCTGTTGCCCGAAAGCATCGGTGCCCGGTACCCAATGCGTGGTATCTGCCAGCGACATCGCCCCCCCGGCTTGAGCCGTGCCGTACCTCAGGGTGACTGTCTTACCCCTCAGGGTTTTATAAATGCACTTTTCCAGATAGCCCTGCTTGCGCTCGTCCTGCTCGCTAGGAGTAAAAAGCGCGCCGACAAAGGTTTCCACGAATTCCCCGCCGCTCATTGCCTGGCTTATCCATGGCGAGTCGCTGTCAGTTCCCTGAAAGTGACCGTCAACGTAGCGTACAACACTCGGGTAAGGACAGGATTGCGCTGCTGCCAACGTACTGACGCCAAGAAAAGCAAAAAATAACAGGTAGAGCGGGCTGACGTTCATGTCATGGGTTCCATCAGTCGATGCTGGAAGCGATACGCCAAACAGGCGACTGCTCCCAATTAACTACAGGCGTAACCCACAGGATAGCTGTCAAATATGACAGTGCCGACCAACGGTAAACAAAAACGGCGCCTGAGCGCCGTTTTTCCAATTATTCCTATCAGCGATGACCGCCGCCACGGCCTCCACCCTGACCACCACCCTGGCCATGTCCGCCACCATTACCCCAGTGACTGTTGCCCCAACCCTGGTTTGGGTAAGGCCGATAACCCGCGCGCGGCCCCGCAGGATAATAGCGCGGCGCCGGCTGGTAATAACGCGGCGACGGGTAATAACGCTGCGGTGGCGGATAGTAACCCTGGCGGTAATGGTAATACGGGCCGCCGCCGTAGTAATACGCCGGCGCGGGCGCCGTGTAGACCTCGGAACCGTAGTAGGCCTGGCCGCCACCGTAATAAGGCGCGCACGCAGAAAGGGTCAAGCCGAGCAAAGCGATGAGAAGCAGTCGACGATACATGGCGGCCTCCTGGACCGCGGAAGAGCACACCCAGCGACGCTGGGGGGCGGCAAACAGCTTTCACTGCCTGACGAAATATCTGACATCAAAAACGGAATCTGGTGCGATTTAGACATAGATTGATACATCTGCCGGTCGCCTCATTGCAGTGCAATCCCGCACCACCACGACGCATATTCACCGCACGTTGCGCCCCCCTCCTCGCGCCAACCCACGCCATTACTGCACCCGTGCCACTTGGCACGACTCTCGCTTTACCTCTCCCGTGCAGGAGTCATCACAGGTTCGCGGCACCACAATTTGCAATGGCTGACTAGGGTTCCGGCTCGCTAAGGCGAGTGGCTGGTCCGAGAGTCGGCGACCTCCAGTTGAGGTTACACGGCGGGATAAAAGCCCGGGAGACAAGCCACCGTTCACGGTGCCGCGTTGCTCCTGCTCGCCCTTGATCAACTGGAGAAGCATCCATGCCCTCGATACGTTTACCCGCCCTGCTCGCCGCCGCCTTCGCCGCCGTGGTGAGTTTTTCCGCCCAAGCCGCCCCCAAAGACCATTTCAGCGTGTGCTGGACGATCTATGCCGGCTGGATGCCGTGGGAATACGCCGGCAGCCAAGGCATCCTCGACAAGTGGGCCAAGAAGTACGGCATCAAGATCGACATGGTGCAGCTCAATGACTACGTCGAATCCATCAACCAGTACACCGCCGGCCAGTTCGACGGCTGCACCATGACCAACATGGACGCCCTGACCATTCCCGCAGCCGGCGGCGTGGACAGCACCGCGCTGGTGGTCAGCGACTTCTCCAATGGCAACGATGGCGTGGTCATCAAAGGTGAAGGCAAGACCGTCGCCGACCTCAAGGGCATGAACGTCAACCTGGTGGAACTTTCCGTGTCCCACTACCTGCTGGCCCGCGCCCTGGAGTCGGCCAACCTCAGCGAAAAAGACCTGAAAGTGGTCAACACCTCCGACGCCGACATCGCCGCCGCCTTCAACACCGACCAGGTCAAGGCCGTCACCACCTGGAACCCGATGCTCTCGGAGATCAAGGCCAAGCCCGGCGTCACCGAAGTGTTCGACTCCAGCAAAGTGCCCGGCGAAATCATGGACATGATGGTGGTCAACACCCAGACCCTCAAGGACAACCCCAAGCTGGGCAAAGCGTTGACCGGCGCCTGGTTTGAAGTGGTGGCGCTGATGAACGCGAAAAACGCCGTCAGCACCGACGCCCTGGAACACATGGCCAAGGCCTCCGGCACCGACCTCAAGGGCTTCCAGTCGCAACTGGACACCACCAAGCTGTTCGCCACGCCCAAGGAAGCCCTGGCCTTTGCCACCAGCGCGCAGTTGCCCGCCACCATGGGCAAGGTCGCCGAGTTCTCGTTTAAACACGGCCTGCTGGGTGAAGGTGCCAAGGACACCAACGCCGTGGGCATGAGCTTCGCCAATGGCGTGACCCGCGGCGACACCGCCAACCTCAAGCTGCATTTCGACCCCAGCTACGTACAGATGGCCGCCGACGGCACGCTGTAAGAGGACCCGGCCATGCGCCTGATCAACCGTCACCCGGAACGCTCCAGTCGCCTGCTGTTGGTGCTGCTGCCCTTCGCCCTGCTGCTGTTCGCCTACTTCGTGGGCTCGGCCGAGCGCCTGGCAGACAACCCCAACGACAAGCTGCTGCCCAGCGCCGCACAAATGGGCGACGCAGTGAAACGCCTGGCCTTCAGCGCCGACACTCGCACCGGTGAATACGTGCTGTGGCAAGACAGCGCCTCAAGCCTGCGCCGCCTGGCGATCGGCCTGGGCATCAGCGCCCTCGCCGGCCTGTGCCTGGGCATTGCAGCCGGCACCTTGCCGCTGTTTGGCGCACCGTTGTCGCCGTTACTGACGGTGCTGTCGATGGTGCCGCCGCTGGCGATCCTGCCGATCCTGTTCATTGTGTTCGGGCTGGGGGAATTGTCGAAAGTGATGCTGATCGTGATCGGTATCACCCCGGCCCTGGCGCGGGACCTGGAACAGCGGGCACGGGAAATTCCCGTGGAGTTGCTGGTGAAGGCGCAGACCCTCGGCGCCTCCACCTGGACCCTGATGCTTCGGGTGGTGCTGCCGCAATTGCTGCCGCGCCTGCTGATCTCCCTGCGCCTGATGCTCGGCTCGGCGTGGCTGTTCCTGATTGCAGCCGAAGCCATCGCCTCAACCGACGGTTTGGGTTACCGGATCTTCCTGGTGCGCCGCTACCTGGCGATGGACGTGATCCTGCCCTACGTGGTGTGGATCACCCTGCTGGCCTGGCTGATGGACTGGGGCCTCAAGGCCCTGACCCGGCGCGCGTTTCCCTGGTACGAAGGAGCGCGGGCATGAGCTTTATCAGCGTCAACAATGTGTGGCAGCGCTATGGCGACCAGGTGGTATTGGAGCGCCTGAACCTGCACGTGGCCGAAGGCGAATTCTGCACCCTGGTCGGCACCTCCGGTTGCGGCAAATCGACCTTCCTGCGCCTGCTGCTGGGGCAGGAAACCGCCAGCCATGGCGAGATTCTGCTGGACGGTAAACCGCTCGCCGCCGAACCCGATGCCAGCCGCGGCGTGGTGTTCCAGCGCTACTCGGTGTTCCCGCATCTGACGGTGCTGGACAACGTTGCGCTGGGCCTTGAGTTGCCACGTTCAGCGTTGCTCGGCCGCCTGTTCGGCAGCGCGAAAAAACAGGCCCGGGAACAGGCCGCAGCCCTGCTGCATAAAGTCGGTTTGGGCCATGCCCTGGACAAGTACCCGGCGCAGCTTTCCGGCGGTATGCAGCAGCGGTTGGCCATCGCCCAGGCGCTGATCATGAAGCCCCGCGTGTTGCTGCTGGACGAACCCTTCGGCGCCCTCGACCCGGGCATTCGCAAAGACATGCACCTGCTGTTGCTGGAGCTGTGGCGCGAAACCAGGCTGACGGTGTTCATGGTCACCCACGACCTCAGCGAAGGCTTCAGCCTCGGCACCCGCTTGCTGGTATTCGACAAGGTGCGCCTCGACCCACACGCCCCCGGCGCCTACGGCGCCCGCATCACCTACGACATCCCTTTGAACAGCGAGCGCCGCAAGGCGATCGCCGCCGAACTTGGAGCCACTTCCAAATGACCGACTCAACTCAATTGTTCCCACCTTTCGCCGAGGAAATGCTCCCCGGCGGCGGCCACCGTTCCTTTGTACTCAAGCGCGGCCAACTGCTGCGCCTCACCGACATTCGCGGCGGCGCCAACGTCAGCCTGACCCTGCTCAATGCCAATGAAAAAACCGAGCGCCTGAACCTGCCCGACAGCCTCAAATGCCAACACACCGCCAAGCTCACCAACGGCCATTGCCTGTACTCGGACATGGGCCGCGTGCTGGCTGCCATCACCGCCGACACCTGCGGCTGGAGTGACAGTATCGGCGGCGTGTCATGCGCCTCCGAGGTCGCGGAAAAATACGGCAAAGGCCGCTATCAAGAGCTGCGCAACGGCTTCTACCGCAACGGCACCGACAACCTGCTGGTGGAACTGGGCAAGTGGGGCCTGGGGCTGTCCGACCTGCTGATGACCCTCAACCTGTTCAGCAAAGTCACGGTAGATGAAGCTGGCAGCCTGCACTTTGTCCCCGGTCACTCCAAGGCCGGCGACTACATCGAACTCTACGCACCGATGGACACACTGGTGGTGCTCACCGCGCTGCAACATCCCATGGACCCCAACCCCGAGTACGCGCCGCAGCCGCTGAAACTCAGCTGGATGAACGCCGACCCAAGCGTCGCCGAACACTGCCGTACCTCGCGCCCGGAAAACGAGCGCGGCTTTATCAACACCGACCGTCTGTTCGCCTGAGGACCTGCCATGTCTATCGCACTCGCCAAACAACCGGACGCGGCCGTGTACCGCGCGACCATTCCCGCCGGCGAACCCTGGCTGATGGAAGTCAAGGCCGGCCAGACCCTGCGCATCCTCGACCTTGAGGGCAACCAGGCGGTCGACACGCTGTTCTACAGCCTGAAAAACCCCAGGGAACGCTACGACGTGCAGCGCACCCTGCGTCGGCAAAACAGCGTGTACCTGAGCACCGGCAGCGTGCTGTATTCCAACCTCGGCCAGCCGATGCTGACCATCGTCGACGACACCTGCGGACGCCACGACACCCTTGGCGGCGCCTGCGCCCAAGAGAGCAACACCGTGCGCTACGCCCTGGAAAAACGCTACATGCACAGCTGCCGTGACAACTACCTGCGGGCCTGCGCCCACGATGGCCGGCTGGGTAAAAGCGACATCGGGCCGAACATCAATTTCTTCATGAACGTGCCGGTGACCGCCGATGGCGGGTTGACCTTCGAGGACGGGATTTCCGCCCCCGGCAAGTATGTCGACCTGCGGGCCGAGATGGACGTGATCGTGCTGATCTCCAACTGCCCGCAACTGAACAACCCGTGCAACGGCTACAACCCAACCCCTGCGGAGTTACTGGTATGGAACTGAAGATCAAGCGGTTGCGCCAGTGGTTGTTCGCCCTGTGCCAGGCCCGGGCCGGGCAGTGCCTGCGAAAACGCTGAAGATCAACTGTGGGAGCGAGATTGTGTGGGAGCGGGCTTGCTCGCGAAAGCGGCGTATCAGGCGACTGATGTATTGACTGAACCACCGCATTCGCGAGCAAACCCGCTCCCACACTCCACCTCCCACACTGACTGCATGCGCTGCGGACGACCGCAGCGCCATCCACATTTGCGGGACGGCCCGCATCCCAGGACAAGGCCGAGCACTCATCGGCCTGCGGGGTTTTGCCATGTTCGAAAAACTGTTGATCGCCAACCGTGGCGCCATCGCCTGCCGCATCCTGCGCACTTTGCCTGAGCTTTCGGTCAAGGGCGTGGCGGTGTATTCCGAAGCCGATGCCGCGAGCCTGCATATCCAGCAAGCGGATGAGGCCTACAGCCTGGGCGAAGGCGCGGCGGCCGGCACCTATTTGTCGGTGGAGAAAATCCTCGCCACGGCCAAGGCCTGTGGCGCCACCGCGATTCATCCCGGCTATGGCTTTCTATCGGAAAACGCCGCCTTCGCCGAAGCCTGCGAAACAGCAGGCATCGCCTTCGTCGGCCCGACGCCGGAACAGCTGCGGGTGTTCGGCCTCAAGCACACCGCGCGCGCGTTGGCCAGGCAGCACAACATCCCGCTGCTGGAAGGCACCGAGCTGCTCAACAGCCTCGACGCCGCACTACTGGCCGGGGAAACCGTGGGCTATCCGATCATGCTTAAAAGCACCGCCGGTGGTGGCGGGATCGGCATGCGCGTGTGCCACAGCGCCGATGAATTGCGCGACTGTTTCGAGGCAGTGAAACGCCTGGGCCAGAACAATTTCAGCGATGCCGGTGTGTTTATCGAGAAGTACATCCAGCACGCCCGGCACCTGGAAGTGCAGGTGTTTGGTGATGGCTGCGGCGAGGTCATCGCCCTCGGCGTGCGCGACTGTTCGGTGCAGCGGCGCAACCAGAAAGTGCTTGAAGAAACCCCGGCGCCGAACCTGCCCGACGGCATGGCGGATGAGCTGTGCCGTGCCGCCATCACCCTGGCCAAGGCAGTGAATTACCGCAGCGCCGGCACCGTGGAATTTATCTTTGATAGCGCCGATGGCCGCTTCTATTTTCTGGAAGTGAACACCCGGTTGCAGGTGGAACATGGCGTCACCGAGCAAGTGTGGGGCGTGGACCTGGTGCGCTGGATGGTGCAATTGGCCGCCGGGGAAATGCCGCCATTGCGGGAACTGCAACTGAAGCCTCACGGCCACGCGATTCAGGCACGCCTGTACGCCGAAGATCCGGGCCGGGAGTTTCAGCCAAGCCCGGGGCTTTTGACGTATGTGGACTTCCCGGTCGCTGAAGGCCTGCGCATCGACACGTGGGTGGAGGCCGGTTGCGAGATTCCGCCCTACTTCGACCCGATGATCGCCAAGCTCATCACCTGGGCGCCGACCCGCGAACAGGCACGCCTGGATTTGTATCAAGCCCTGAGCAACAGCCAACTGTACGGCGTGGAAACCAACCGCGATTATCTGCGCCAGATTTTGCTCGCTACACCGTTCGCCAGTGGCCATCCGTGGACGCGCTGCCTTGAAGATTTGGTGTACCACGCCAACACGTTTGAAGTGCTCAGCGCCGGCACGCAAACCAGTGTGCAGGACTATCCGGGGCGCCTCGGTTACTGGGCCGTAGGCGTGCCGCCGTCGGGGCCGATGGACAGTCGCGCGCTGCGCCTGGGCAATCGCCTGCTGGGCAATGCCGAGGGCACCGCTGCGCTGGAAATCACCATGAGCGGGCCGTTGCTGCGCTTCAATTGTGCGGCGGTGGTGGCGGTGACGGGTGCAGACATTGTGCTGCGCTTGAATGATGAAGCGGTACCGATGAACACCGCGTTGCTGATCCCGGCGGGCGCAACCTTGAGCCTGGGCACCATCGCCGGGGCCGGTGCTCGCAGCTACCTTTGCGTGCGCGGCGGGCTGCAGGTTCCGGATTATCTGGGAAGCAAAAGTACCTTCACCCTTGGCCAGTTTGGTGGGCATGGCGGGCGGGCTTTGCGGGCGGGTGATGTGTTGCACTTACTGCCGTTGGAGGATCTCAGTTGCGGCAATACGCTAGTGCCTGAACCGCTTGGCGAGGTGCGAACACTGCGGGTGATCTACGGCCCCCACGGCGCGCCGGAATACTTCAAGCCCGAGTACATCGAGACGTTCTTTGCCACCCAGTGGGAAGTGCATTTCAACTCCAGCCGCACGGGTGTGAGGTTGATCGGGCCGAAGCCTCTGTGGGCGCGTACGGATGGCGGTGAGGCGGGGTTGCATCCGTCGAATATTCACGACAATCCGTATGCGATCGGTGCGGTGGATTTTACCGGGGACATGCCGGTGATCCTCGGCCCCGATGGCCCGAGCCTGGGTGGGTTTGTATGCCCGGTGACGGTGATCGAGGCGGACTTGTGGCAGTTGGGCCAGCTCAAGGCGGGTGACAAAATCTGCTTCACCCCCGTCGACATCAAGACCGCCCGAGACCTCGCCTTGAACTGGGATCAAGTGTGGGAGCCGGGCTTGCTCGCGATGCAGGCAACTCGGTCCGACAGGCAAACCGAGGCGATGCTTTCGCGAGCAAGCCCGCTCCCACATTTGATTGAGTCGCCTGTTGTTCTGGACATCGGCCAGGCCGACACCCGCCTCGTCGCCCGCCTCGCCGGCGACACCCACCTGCTCCTGGAAATCGGCGCCCCGGAACTCGACCTGGTGCTGCGCTTTCGCGCCCACGCCCTGATGCAAGCCCTCGAAGCACAAGCCCTGCACGGCGTCATCGACCTGACACCCGGCATCCGCTCCCTGCAAATCCACTACCAGCCCGAACAACTTACCCTCGCCGACCTCCTGGCGCTGATCACCGCCGAATGGCACGCCGTCTGCGCCAGCCAAAACCTGCAAGTGCCGTCGCGCATCGTCCACCTGCCACTGTCCTGGGACGACCCGGCCTGCCAACTGGCGATCGAAAAATACATGACCACCGTGCGCAAGGATGCCCCGTGGTGCCCGAGCAACCTGGAGTTCATCCGCCGCATCAACGACCTGGCCAACCTCGACGAAGTGCGCCACACCGTGTTCGATGCCAGCTACCTGGTGATGGGCCTGGGCGACGTCTACCTCGGCGCGCCCGTGGCCACGCCGCTGGACCCGCGTCACCGCCTGGTCACCACCAAGTACAACCCGGCACGCACCTGGACCGCCGAAAACTCCGTGGGCATCGGTGGCGCCTACCTGTGCGTCTACGGCATGGAAGGCCCCGGCGGTTATCAGTTCGTCGGGCGTACCTTGCAGATGTGGAACCGCTACCGGGAAGTGGCCGCGTTCGATGGCAAACCCTGGTTGCTGCGCTTCTTCGACCAGATCCGCTTTTACCCGGTGAGCGCCGATGAGCTGGTGCAGATTCGCAGGGATTTCCCCCTTGGGCGGTTTGAACTGAACATCGAACACAGCCAGTTGAACCTGACGGATTACCAGGCCTTTCTCGCGCAGGAAGCCGAAAGCATCGGCGCGTTTCGCGGGCAACAGCAGCGCGCGTTCAACGCCGAACGCGAACGCTGGATCGCCAGCGGCCAGGCGCATTTCGACAGCGAGGAACTCGCCGCACCACAGGGCGCAGACACGCCCTTGCAGGCCAACGAATACAGCATCGACAGCCACATCGCCGGCAATCTCTGGCAAGTGCAGGTGAGCGCTGGCGAACGCGTGGCGGCGGGGGATGTGCTGGTGATCCTGGAGTCGATGAAAATGGAAATCCCGGTAGTCGCACCGTTCGCCGGTACCGTGCGGGAAATTCCGGTGCAGCCCGGCAGCGGCATTGGCGCAGGCCAACGGGTGGTGGTGCTGGAGCGTGATTTGCAATAACGCGGCGGGGCTGTATCGTGCAAGGCACACCGGGTTTCACCGGGACCTTGTCCGATACAGCCTGAACCGACCGATGACCACGCCAACCCTCTGCCCCGCCTGCGGCGCCCGCAACGATTGCGTCCTGGCCGACCCGCGCACTGCCGACCAGGCGTGCTGGTGCTATTCCGTCAGCATCGACCCCGCAGTGCTCGAAGCCTTGCCGGCGGAACTGCGCAATAAAGCCTGCCTGTGCCCGCGTTGTGCTCAGGTGGACGAACAACTGCGCGGCAACGAGCGGTCGTAATGCGCGTAGATCGTTTCCTCAGCAACCTGCCGCGTTTCAACCGTAAACAGGTTCGCCTGTTGCTGGTGGAGCGGCGGATCAGCGTCGACGGCCAGGCCATCAGCGATCCGCACCACCCGGTAAGCGAGTTCAGCCGTGTGTTGCTGGATGACGAAGTGCTGCAAGCCGGCAAACCCGCGCGTTACTTCATGCTGCACAAACCCCAGGGCTGCGTCAGCGCCACGTCCGACCCGCAACACCCCACGGTGCTCGACCTGCTGGATGAACCGGACAAGCACGAGCTGCACATCGCCGGTCGTCTGGATTTCAACACCACCGGCCTGATGCTGATCACCAACGACGGCCAGTGGTCGCGCCGCCTGACCCAGCCGCAAACCAAACTGCCCAAGGTCTACTACGTCGAGACCGAGCAGGACATCGGCCCGCAATACGCGGCCACCTTCGCCGCCGGCCTGTACTTCGCCTTTGAAGACCTCACCACCCAACCGGCGGAACTGGAACTATTGGGCCCCAGAACGGCGCGCCTGAGCATCATTGAAGGGCGTTATCACCAGGTGAAGCGCATGTTCGGGCACTTCGACAACAAAGTGATACGCCTGCACCGCGAACGCATGGGACCGCTGGAGTTGGACGCAGCCCTTGCGCCAGGCCATTACCGGGCGCTTACAGAGGCTGAAATCCAACAGGTCTGATGACCGTTCAGCCGATGATGGCAAAAACCCACGCCATCGACTGGCGAACTGGCATCCCTGATGCTTGAATCAACCCAGCCAGCCGCAATCTGACTGGCGAGTCACCCCTACCTACAAGAAACACTTTGCCCGTCCGCACGCTTGACCTGCGGGCCTCTCACGGCAAATTGCCCGCCATAACAACACCCGTCGGCCAGCCAGTACCGGATCGACATGGGCCCTCACTTCCAGGCGTATGCCTACCTGTCACAAAGCTCGTGCAGAGTGATCTGCGCGCATTACCCGCTTGCCAGGAGTCTTACGACATGAGGCCAGAAATCGCTGTGCTGGATATACAGGGTCAGTATCGGGTTTACACGGAGTTCTATCGCGCGGACGCAGCAGCCAAGACCATCATCCTGGTCAACGGCTCAATGGCCACCACTGCGTCTTTCGCCCAGACCGTGAAAAGCCTGCACCCGACGTTCAACGTGGTTTTGTATGACCAGCCCTACGCTGGCCGCTCCAAAATCCACAACCGCCACGAGCATATGCTGACGAAAGAAGTCGAGGGCCAGATCCTTCTGGAACTCATCGACCACTTCGCCGCCGAACACGTGCTGTCCTTTTCCTGGGGCGGCGCCGCGACCCTCGTCGCCCTCGCCCACCGCCCGCGCCGTGTGGAAAAGGCCGTGATCAGCTCGTTCTCCCCGGTGATCAACGCCCCGATGCGCGACTACCTGGAGCGCGGTGTCGACTACCTCGGCAACCTCGACCGCGACCGCGTGGGCCACCTGGTCAACAGCACCATCGGCAAACACCTGCCGTCGCTGTTCAAACGCTTCAATCACAAACACGTGAGCAGCCTGGCCGAGCACGAGTATGGGCAGATGCACTTTCACATCAGCCACGTGCTCAACAGCGACCGGCTGTGCTACCTCAAGGCCGCTAAGCAGATTGATATACCGGTGTTGTTCTTGAACGGCGAATGGGACGAGTACACCAGTGCCCAGGATGCCAAGCTGTTTGGGCAACATATTGCGAAAAGCAGCTTCGGCACGATTCAGGCAACCGGGCACTTTCTGGATATGGAGCACAAGGCCGCGTGCCGGGATAGCCGGGAGGCGTTGATGGGCTTTTTGAGACCGGAGCAGCAGCCAAGCCGGTTGCGGTACCACGCGTCACAGCCACAGCATGCGTTTGCCGTATGAGCGGTGGGGTTGTGGGCGGGCCGGATTTCCCAGGGGGGCCGCCTGCCCACGATCGACCGTTGGCACGTAAAACACAGAATTTTCGAAGAAAAACTTCAAATCCGCGAGCACATCTGGTACAAAGTCAGCCGCTCTGAGCGGGTATAGTTTAGTGGTAGAACGAAAGCTTCCCAAGCTTTAGATGAGGGTTCGATTCCCTCTACCCGCTCCACTCAGATTTTGCTCCTGCGTCAGGCTGGTTTTGACGGGGGATGTGTAAAAAAACCGGTCCTTGGTGTCCGGTTTTTTTATGGGTGGGATTTGGAAATTAAACGGTCGAACCGGGCTCATTCAATCGCCTGATAGACCTTCTTCCCGCCAACCCAAGTCTGCAGGACGCGTGTCCTCCAGATGTCTGCCGGGCTGACGGCAAAAATGTCCTGATCAACCAGGATAAAATCGGCCCACTTTCCGGGCTCAATGCTGCCTTGGGTAGCTTCTTGATGGGCTGCATAAGCTGCATCCAGCGTAAATGCACGGAAAGCCTCGAAGAGGGTCATGGCCTGCTCAGGGTGCCATCCAGCCAAGGGGTTGCCCTCATGATCCGAGCGAGTCACGGCAGCATGTATGCCGTAGAACGGATTGGCAGATTCGACTGGGAAGTCTGACCCTGCCGCAATTTTCGTTCCCTGGTTAAGCAGAGTGCGCCAGGCATAAGCCCCCTTGATCCGTTCGACACCCACCCTGTCCTCAGCCATATTCATGTCGCTGGTAGCATGTGTAGGCTGCATCGATGCAATCAGCCCTAGATCGATAAAGCGCGGTATCTGCTCCACATCAACCACCTGCGCATGCTCGATCCTGTTACGCAAGGCGCGCCCACCGACTGTGGCGTAGGTCTGTTCAAAGCTATCCATGACCTGCTTGATGGCAGCATCACCGATGCCATGCACATTAGCTTGAAAGCCGGCTTTCAGTACCGACTCAATCTTGTGCTTCATCTCCTGCCGGCTTTCAAAAAGCAACCCCTTGTTGGTTGGGTCGTCGGTGTATGGCTCAAACAGCGCCGCACCACGGCTTCCCAAAGCGCCATCGGCATAAAGCTTGACGCTACGAATGGTAAGACGATCATCGCCGTAGCCGATCAAAGGGCCGTCCTGGGACAACACCGCGAAATCATCCCCCGCACCGTTGATCATCGAGTAGACACGTAACGGAAGCCGGCCGCGATCGGCAAAACCGCGCATCGTCTTGATCATCTGCCTATCAGCACCTGCATCGTGCACAGATGTCAGGCCTTGTGCATTGAGATGCTCCAATGCAGCCTGCAACGCGACCTCTCGCTCCTGCTCGTCAGGCAGCGGAATAATATCCGCGACCAGCCCCATAGCGGCGTCGATAAATACACCTGTCGGGTTACCTTCTGCATCCCGTTCGATACGTCCGCCTTTCGGATCAGGCGTGTCCTTAGTAATACCCGCCAGTTGCATCGCCTTGGTATTAGCCCATCCGGCATGGGCATCCACCCGAATTAGCCACACTGGTCGATCGACAACGACCTTATCAATTTCGGCAGCCGTCGGAAACCGCCCCAACTTCCAGGTAACGTGGTTCCAGCCTGAGCCGGTCAGCCAACGGGCGCCGGGGCGCGCTGCAGCGAATACCCGAAGCCTCTCCTGCGTATCAACCAGTGTTGGAGAGCCCCGTAAAGCAATGCTTCGAAGGGACTCTCCAAGCCATTTGATATGGCCGTGCGCATCGGTCAACCCAGGCAAGAGGGACGCACCCTTACCATCGATGCGCGTCGCCAATGCATGCTTGCCAGCAAGATCGGCCGCCATACCGACGCAAATCACTTTGCCCGACGCATCAAAGGCCAACGCATCAAAACGCATCAGACCGCCTCCACTCACGGTATAACCACGCACATTTTCCATAATCGTCGGCTCCGCCCGGACAGGCCCCGCCAGCGACAGGAACATAGCCACCGGGATCAACGCCTTGGGCTGAGTTTTGATACACATCAGCAGCTGTTCAAACGCGGCAAGCATCGGGCCGAGCGTGAGACTTTTAAATGCTGATGGTTGCAGACTCGGTTTTTCTCCTGAAAATCGTGGAGTCATGATTTCCTCCAGTAAGAGGTCACGTCATGCGGTCAGAAAGAAGGTTATAAAAAAGGGCGCTAACACCGTCAGAATCAAACCACTCATGAGAGCGGTAGGCAGCGTGTCGCAGTGGCAGGTTTGGCGCACGATCGGTAACGTCGAGTCCAGAGCGGTTGCCCCAGCGGCGGCAATACCGACCTTTGGGTGGAAGCCACCGACCAGGTACAGTAAAGCGATCGCGATCAGTTCGCGCCCCAGGTCTGCGAGCAATGCCGTAGCGCCATGAACTTCTCCGGACAGCCCTCCGACCAGGACGCTGGATAGCGTGAACCATCCAAATCCCGTCGAGAGTGCCAGGAGCAAACGGATATCTTCGCCAGTGATGAAATGAACCGCATAGGCTCCCAATATTGAGCCAATGACCACGGCAATCGGAACGCATAGAACGCCCCATGAGATCCAGTCACGACCTAACTTGATGCTCGACAAGTCGAGTCCCACCAAGAAGATCAGTACCATTAACATCACGTTGCTGGGTGGAAGCCACAAGCTTGCAACGGTTGATTCTGCATATGTGAACAACACGCCCAAGGCCACCATCAGCAGCGCAATAAAGCACTCTTTCAGAGGAGCAGCAGCGCCATGCATATCGAAACTGGCAACCCTGCCTGGTTCTCGTCCAGCCCCTCTCAAAGCCGCCAAGCCCAGCAGCAGCATGCAAGGCACCACTGTTGTTGCGACCGCGACAAGCGAAGATGTCTTGAGCACATAGCCAACCGCATCCAGCGAAGAAACCACTTCGCCGAACTCAGTGCCTATCAGAAAAAGTAGCCCCCAAACCAAAGGGCTGATCAGACTGACCAATCGGGCAACAACTTTATCCGGGAGCAAGAGTTTGCTCGATAGATAGCCTATTCCCAACGCAATCAAGATGGGTAATATCGAGCTCAACGCCTGCACCGTCATATCCTCTGAATGGTTGGCGAGAAATCAACCAAAACAATACAGCGCTCACAGACTCCGGGAGAGGCGTCGTCAAGTTTCTTGATCGGGCTTATGTAGTGCGAAACCTTCGGATCATGAACGGCAAAACTATCGAGAGGCTCCGAAAGGGTAAACTCCGCCCAAATCTGACTTGACCGCGCGTCCTCAAACAGCATGTTTCGAATTTCCGGATGCCCAATAAAATTGATGCCACCCGTCATGTTCGAAGAACGGTAGATCAAGTGCGCAAACGTGAAGGGCTCTCCATCCTGGTGAAAAAAGTTCGGTGAGCTTATACCTGGCTGATCCGACCTCGCGGACGTGAGTTTTACAAAATGCACCCCAAAATAGATAGGAAGGGGCTGGCCAGGATGCTGCCAGAACGTCAGGGAAAAATCTTCATCGATCAGGTCGAGTAGTACGCGATTGTTTTTTACCGCATCACTCAACGCGTGAAAGTAGCGAATATTTGCGTGATCCGGATTGTTACCGCCTTGGTCGTAACCTGCGCGTCCGTGGCCTGCCCCATCTTTGACGATTGGCAACCAGTGGCCTTCATGCGTGTCTTGCCAGGGAAGAATGACTCCGTTGCCATACCGTCGAAACCTGTTTACTCCAGGCGGGGCGTACTCATCCGGCTCTAACTGTTCAAACTCTCGACGTAATTCTGCGAGCTCTTCGACGCAATGAGTCTGGCTCACACGAGGCATGTAATGCAGATATCCATCTTCTGCTAAGGCACTTCGAGGCATGGTCATTCCTCCTTGGTTTGATGCCATCAAACATAGGCAATCACCGTGGAGAACTTCAATGGAGGCGCGAACAACGAGAAGTGTCTTACAACGACGTCGGACGCTAATGGAGCGAGGGGGAACGAATCTTTTTACTCGGCATTACTGACGCAGTACTACGCAGATAGGGTGAAACTGTACGCAGGTTGCTGGGCCGGGGAGTCTCTGAACCGGCGCACACTGCTACTGGTAACCCACATCCAGGGAGGTGTACGCAACAATAGCTGCCCCGCCGTCCTGCTCAGCGGTCTGGTTGTAATTCCCGGCCTTGAAATACAGATTGATGCCCTGCCAACCCGATGGCGGAATATCGAATTCCCGGCTGGCCTGCCTGCCATTCGCCGCAGCCGAAACCAGCAGCACCATGCCACCCTCGGAGCCCTTGACCTCAATCTTGTAATTCAGCTTGTCGTTAACCTTCAGCCCCGTCAGCAAGACTGTCCGTTGCTCCTTCTGCCCGTAGCGTGTCTTGGTCCCGGCGACGATCGAGCCATCTTCCCAGCGAAGCTTCAGCAGCTCCGAACCTCCCGCCTTGTCGCCATGTATCTGGGCAAAAATGATCGATTTTGTGCTTGGATTTTGCACCACATAAAGCTCGCCGGACTGGGTATTATCAAACACCCCACCTGCGGTGAACTCTCTTTTTGCCCGCAGCTCAACACGGGGGTAGTGACTGTTGGGCGTCGCGTCAAGACCCGAGGGTGTGTTGAATACCAGCGCTCCTTCAGGCACGCCTTGATGGCATCCCGATGTGCGATAACAGTTTGTGTAGAAATAGGCGTTCTGAAGATTTTCGCCGATCGCGATTTCTTCTGCCTGACCTTGCGCATTGAAATCCTGAAGCACGTAGGCACGGCTCAGGTTGGACAGGTTGTCGCCTGGGGGTTTTGTGGCATCCAGGGCAAAGGCATTTCCACCGTTAAAAATCGCTCCGATGGCCACTACCGACACCGCGATAACTCTAGCGCCAAACACTTTAAATGCGTGCATCACCGTCACCAATTATTCGTCAAAGCCCCAACTCCAACGCCAGCAGATCCGATAGCTGTTGCGGGTGTCGAATCAATGTAATGCGCCTTACTGCCGAAAGAGAAAAAAATATTGGAGGGCTGCCCTTCCCTTGGTATGTGCGGCCTGGAAGGGAAAGCCTTTTACAGAATCAAGAAACCCGATCCACTCGGTCCTGCACGGCTTCTACCAGTAAAAGCCCCAGTTCAATCATTTGCTGAATCGCCAAGGCCAGACTGCGATGCTTATCTGGCAGGTTATCGGCAAATTCGTTGGTCATTGCGCCAGCGCCGGCAATGGTTTCGTAAGCGTTGGCGAGCAATGCATCGGTGCCGATTTCGGGACGTACGCTGAAGATTCTTACGGGTGAGTTATACGAGTCAGTACACATCTGTTGATCCTCAAGAAGGACCACCACCCAGTACTACGGAGATAGGGTGGCAGCTGTACGCAGGTTAGTAGACCGGGAAGTTTCAGAACCGGCGCGCCCGAAGACGCCCTGCGCACAGCTACCATTAGGCACAGGCAATAAGATGCCTGACCGATAGAACAGCCGTACGCCAAAACTTCACCGGGCTACTAAACCCGACCGCTGATGGGCAGCGGCTGACGAACCTTAAAGAGGTTGCCCAAGGCGTACAACCGGGACGATTCTGATGGTTGTGTAGGCAATGGAGCAAGGTTCAAATATTCAGGCCAATCCGCGCTTCAGCCTTCAATTCCCTCCAACTGCGCAAGATCCGCAAGCAACCCCGGCCCCACCGGTTCCCATCCCAACTTCTTGCGCGTGATCGCACTGGATGCCGGCATATCGTGAGCGGTAAACCTTGCCAACCAACCAAAAAACCCCTGAGCCTCTTGCGCCGAAATGGATTTAACCGGCAAACCAAGCCGAGTCCCCAACACCTCGGCAATCTCCCGCTGCGACACACCCTGCTCTGCCACCGCGTGATACCTCGCGCCCGGTTCGGCTCTTTCAATCGCCAGCCTGTAGAGCCGGGCCACGTCCAGAATATGTGCCGCCGGCCAACGGTTTTTCCCGTCGGCGATGTAAGCGCAAACGCCCTTCTCGCGATACAACTCGATCACCGGGCTAACCAGCCCCTGCCTGACGGTGTCGTGTACTTGAGGCAAACGCATCACCGACACATTCACCCCCGTCGCGGCTACAGCGTTAGCCGCTTCTTCCGACGCTGCACGAGGAATTTGCGCTGAGGTAACCACCGCACCATCCTCCGTCGCCAACTGCCCCGGCACGGTGCTCGCAATTCCGACACCGGAGGTAATGATCAGCGGTCGATCCGACCCGGCAAGTGCCTCTCCCAGCGCCTGGATAACCCGGCGGTCGTCCTCGCAGTTCGCGACGAATTTCGAGAAGTCGTGATTGAACGCCAGGTGAATCACGCCATCCGCCTGGGCAACACCAGACTTGAGGCTTCCCAGGTCCTCAAGCGACCCACGATGTACCTGAGCCCCGGCGGCCTCCAGCGCTGCCACCTTGTCATCCGAGCGGCACAACCCCAGCACCTGATGGCCCGCCGCGATCAGTTCCTTGACGACAGCCGACCCGATAAATCCGCTGGCACCCGTTATAAATATGCGCATGAACCGTATCTCCGTGTGTATTCAGAGACTAATCTGTGCGCTTGCCCTATACGGGTAAAGTAGTGAAGTTATCAGGGTATAGAGGCTAACAGGCTATGAGCGCAAACCAGTTGGGCAGCTATCTGAAAGACCGACGTACCCGGCTTGATCCGGCGGCATTCGGCTTCTCATCGGCACGACGGCGTACGCCAGGTTTGCGCCGCGAAGAGGTGGCCCAACGCGCGAACATCAGCCCCACCTGGTACACCTGGCTCGAACAGGGCCGTGGCGGCGCGCCGTCGGTGGAAGTGCTGGAGCGGATTGCCCATGCGCTGATGTTGACCGATATCGAACGCGAGCATCTGTTCCTGCTGGCCTTCGGGCGCCCACCCGAAGTGCGCTATCAGCAAAACGAAACGGTGACGCCACGCCTGCAACGGGTACTGGATGCCTTGAACCCCAGCGCCGCGATCCTGCGTACGGCGACCTGGGACGTGGTGGCCTGGAACCAGGCGGCGACGGTGATGTTGATGGACTACGGATCCCAGGCGCCGGAACAGCGAAATATCCTGCGGTTCATGTTCCTTGATCCCAATTCCCGCGCGGCCCAATACGACTGGGAAAGCGTGGCGCGGTTTGTGTTGGGGGCTTTCAGGATTGATACGGCGCGCTCAGGCGCGGCGGAGCAGGTGCAGCCGCTGGTGGATGAACTGTGTCGACGCAGCCCTGAATTTAAGGCGATGTGGAGCGAAAACGATGTTCAGGGCGCCCATGGTGATCGCATCAAGCGGATACGCCATTCGGTGTTGGGGCCGATCGAATTTGAGTATTCGGTGTTTGCGGTCGATGGGCGCAAGGATCTGAATATGGTGGTGTACAACCCGGCGACGCCGGAGGATGCGCAGCGGATCGCATCCTTGATGGATTAGGCGCCAGCAACTGCAAGAGACTTCGACACTGCAATCGCTCGCAACAAGAGACCATTTGAATCCTTAGCCTTACTCACATCATTCTCCTGCGCCTAACCGCGCCGCGCGCACGTGCTCATGCCTATTGCCAGCAAGTATCCATATGGATACAGTGAAAATCCGTGAACTATCTAGTCCAGCAAACGCAGACCTTCATTACCTGGCATTCAGCAATACTTGATTTACGCGCAAAAATCGCCATCGCCCGGCGCATCGATCGCGCATCTGCTGGCAATCTGGGCGATATAAAGACGGTAGGCAATGGTGTCTCGGAAATGCGCGTAGATATCGGTCTGGGTTATCGAGTGTATTTCACGCAGCGAGGAAGAACCGTCATCGTCTTGCTGGCCGGTGGCGACAAATCCTCACAAGACGCCGACATCCGGCGAGCAAAAAAACTGGCAAAGGAAGTTTGATCATGAGCCAAACACTGACGACATTTGATATGGCGGCACTGCTCGACAGTGATGAAGCCATCAGCGAATACCTTTCTCAAGTTCTGGCCGACGGCGATAATGAGGAGTTCCTCAGGGCCGTCGGGTACGTGGCCAAAGCTCGCGGGATGGCGCGGGTCGCGACCGATACCGGCATGGGCCGTGAGAGTCTGTACAAGGCATTTGCCCCTGGAGCAAAGCCCCGCTTCGAAACGGTACTCAAGGTGCTTCACGCACTGGGTATCGATCTGCAAGCACAGCCGGGGCATGTCGCCAATCATTCGATTATTTGAGTGAGCAGCCCCGCTGCACCACCCACGCCAACGGCAACGTCAGCAACAACATCCCCGCCAGCACCATCACCGCCACCGGCACGCCCATCAAGTCCCCCAGCCCGCCAAACAGAACCGGCGCCAACGCGCCCCCGCCGATGGTGCCGGTGTAGAACACGGCAAACGCCTGCTCTCGTTTACCTGCGCCAGCGAGATCCGGCACCGCGCCGTAAAGCACCGACGACGTGCCATTCAATGCCAGCCCCAACACCGGCAACATCACCATCAACCCGCTCAACGGCAGGTACACCGCCGCAACGATCAACACCGCCGTGCTGCTCTCCGTCAGCCACACGGTTTTCATCATGCCGATGCGTGCGCCGAGGTAGCCGCAGAGCAATTTGCCGAAGGCGCCGCCGATAAACAGCATGGTCAGCGCGAGACCGATGCCCGCAGTGCCGGCGCCTTTAGCTTTCAGAAGAAAGGGCAGAAACGTGAGAAAGCCCATCCGCACGGCACTGTCGAGTGTGCCCGTGACGATCAGCGCACGCAGACCGCTGACCGAGCCACTTCCGATCAAGGTCTTGGCGGTTTTGCCGGAAGCAGACGCCGCTGCCTGCGTTGGGATCAGCCACCACAGCAACCCCGCCGCGGCCAATCCCAGCATTCCAAGAAGCGTGACGCTCGCGCGCCAGCTGATGACGGTCAGCAACAGGCCGACCAGCCCGGGAACCAGGGTTTTGCCAATGTCCCCGGAGAAGTTGTATTGAGACAGCGCTTCCTTGACCCCACCACCGCTCTCGTAGGTGTCGGTGATCATCGAAGAAGCCAGCGGATGCTGGGTACTCGCCCCCAGCCCGCCCAACAGCAGCGCCAGCAACAACATGCCCAACCCGATCGCCTGCCCCACCAACAGATAGGCAACACCGGCAAGCGCCGTGCCGCCCACCAGCATCGGCGTGCGTCCCCAGCGTTTGGCGGCGCGACTGGCCATCAGCTGAAACACCGCCATCATCCCGGAATAGGCACCGCGCAGCAGGCCGACCTGGGCGTAGGTCATGCCGAACTGCGCTTGCCAGATCGGCAGCAGCACGTAGATCACATCGGTCAGGCCATCGTGAATCGCGTGGGCGCTGCAGCCGGCGATCAACGAGCGGCGACGGGCGGAAGTCTCGGGTACCGGCAGGGCAACGGCATCGCTCATGAGGTCTTGCTCAGTTCAGGTTGGAGGGGCTTCCAGCCCGCCAGGGCGATCAGCAACGACAGTAGCTGGAAACCGATGATCAGCGCCACACACCCCACCCAACCCCAACGCCCCCAGATCAGCGCCGGGACGATGGCGCCGAAGCTGCCGCCCAGGTAATAGCAGGTGAGGTACAGGCCCACGGCACCGGCCTTGTTGTGGCGGGCGGTGGCGGTGGTGAAGGCGCTGGCGGCGGCCTGGGCGAGGAACACGCCCGTGGAGCTGAGGGCCAGGCCCAATACGATGCACCACAGGGATGGCAGCAAGGTCAGGCCCGAGCCACAAACGCCAAGCACCGCAGCCGCCGTCAGCAGTTCGGATTGCGGGCGGGATTTGCTCAGGCGCCCGGCAACGGGAATGACCACCAGGGCCAGCAGGAACACCATATAGATCGTGCCCAGCGCCGCCGGGCCAAGGTCGAACGGGGCTTGGCTGAGGTAAAGGCCAGCGTAGGTAAACGTCGCCACTTGGGAGAACAGCACGCAAAATCCTACGGCGTAGGCTGCCAGCAACGGCGTGCCGAGCACATCGGCCCAGGTGGTTGAAGGTCGCGCAATTCGGGGTGGATTGCCCGGCAGCAGGAACTGGATTAACCCGCCCACCATCAGGCTCAACACTGCCAACAGCTCGAAGGCTTCACGCCAGCCGACGTACTCGGTCATCACACCGGTGACGAAGCGCCCGGCAAACCCGCCGAGCACGGTGCCGGCCACATAGAGGCTGGTGACTTCGGTGACGGTGCCGCCGCGCCAGCGATCACCGATGTAGGCCACGCTGGTGGCGAACACCACGGGGATCAGCATGCCTTCGATAAAGCGCCACACCAGCAGTTCGGCAAAGCTGCTGGCATAGGCAGTCATCAAAGCCGGCAACGCCAGCAACAGCGCGGCCGCCGAGATCACCGTGCGTTGCTCAAAACGCCCGGTCAGGCGGCTGACAAAGGGCGCGGTCAGCGCTACCGCCAAGGTGGTGACGGTAATGCTCCAACCGGCCGCCCTGGCGCTCACTTCAAAGCTGGCGGCAAGGTTCTGCAAAATGCTCTGGGTGGCGTAGAGGTTGAGAAACGCCGCGCAGCCACACAGGAACAGGGCAAGACGGGCACAATGCAGGCGCGGTTTCATGAAACCTCTCGTTTTATTATCTGAGGCCTTTATAGAATGACCCGCACACCTGAGACCAATACCGATTTCGAACCGATCAATACCCTGGGGCCAGGATGCTCGACCTACGCAAGCTGCGTTACTTTCTGACCGTCGCCGAAGAATTGCACTTCGGCCGAGCGGCCATTCGCCTGCACCTGGCCCAGCCGCCGTTGACCCGGCAGATTTCCGCGCTGGAGACTGAGCTGGGATTTCGCCTGTTCGACCGCACCAGTCGCACGGTTTCGCTCACTCCCCAGGGGCGCGCGTTCCTGCCCTACGCACGGGCGGTGCTGGAGCAGGTCGACCTCGCTGAAGTCATCGCGGGCAAACTGGCGGCGGGTGCCGCCGGGCAACTGGCGCTGGGTTACGTCAGTTCGATAGCCCTGTCGGACTTGTTCAGCCAGGCGATTCAAGCCTTCGCCCAACGCTTTCCCGATGTGCAACTGACGCTGGTGGAATGCGCCTCCGGCAGCCTGGGCGCACAGGTGGCTGATGGCCGCCTGGATATCGGCCTGAGCCGGTTACTGCCCCAGGACGGTCAGACTGAGGTGCAAGCGTTGTCGTTGGGTGAGGAGCGGCTGGTGGCGGCGGTGTCCAGCGACAGCCCGTTGGCCAACCAGGCCGAGGTCAGCCTGGCGCAATTGAGTGGGTACCCGTTGATTCTGTTCCCAGCCGATTATGGCTCCGGGCTTAACCAGTCCATTGAGCAGCTTTATCGGCACAAAGGTTTGCCACTGAGGGCCGGGCCGTCGGGACGGCAAATTACCTCGATCATTGCACTGGTGGCGGCGGGACAAGGTGTGGCGCTCGTGCCGGAATGTACGCAGAGTTTGATGAACAAGGGCGTGACGTATCGGCCGTTGGTGGACGCGGAAGCGTATGCACGGCTGCTCGTTCTTACGCGCAGCGGCGCAAGCAGCTTGATGGTCACGGCATTTCTCACGGTAATTGATGAGTTGCTGCAGGCTCGTCAGAAAGCCTGATTGTTCTCTCGAAAAACCTCGCAATACCTCCGCCGGGCACCGTCCCCATGCGCTCATACACTACATACGCGCCCTACAGAAACACCGGTCATCGACCGCTGGTAGGTAGAGTGTTGATAATTTATTTTCAGTGGTTATAGTCTCCACCAACACACACCACAAGGAGGTGATGTGGACAGCCGATATTTGATAGGTCACATCGTTGCGGATGGCTGGCATCTGGTGCGAATCAGAGGCAGCCATCATCATTTCAAGCACCCGACAAAGCCGGGGCTGGTGACGATTCCCCATCCTAAAAAGGACCTGCTGGACAAGACCGCAAAGAGCATTTTGAAACAAGCTCTGCTCAGCTAACACGTTCGTGGAGGACAACAAACATGCTGTACCCAATCGCAATTTCAACCGGTGACGAGGATCATGCCTGGGGTGTGGAAGTCCCGGACATTCCCGGTTGCTTCTCAGCTGGAGATGATCTGGACGACGCCATGGCCATGGCCCGCGAAGCGATCGAAGGCCACTTCGAGATCCTCGCAGAAGACGGTGCGCCCATTCCTACAGCACAGAAAGTCACCCTCCATGCCGCCAACCCGCAATATGCCGGCTGCACGTGGGCGGTGGTGGATATTGATGTGACCAAGTACCTGGGCAAGGCACAGAAACTCAATATCACGTTGCCCGGCTACCTGCTGAACCGCATTGACGAATACGTCCTGCATCATCCGGAAGAAAAAAGCCGTTCGGGCTTTCTTGCGTCTGCTGCCCTCAAGGTATTGCAACAAGACCGGTAACAGCACTTCAAGGAACCGCGCAATGCTCCCTCCCTCACACCGCACGCCCAGCCCCGTACTGCGCAAGGTACTGGGCTGGGTGCTGATCGCTCCTCTGCTGCTCTCGTTCCTCAGGCTGCCCTTTGCGCTGGGACTCGTGTTGGTGCTGGCGTCCATCACCGCCTCCGTTTATGGCGCCCGGTTTGCCCAACTGCATGCCAGTCGGCGTGTAACCGTATTTGCCGTGATCATCACGCTGCTCAACATCGCTTCATTTTTTGTCATTGGCACGGCATCGGTACTCAAGGCGCTGTACTGGTTCTCGTGGTTTTATTGGTATCCGTATTACGCCGATTGGGTTTACTGGAACTTCTAAGTCGTTCGCGAATTCGACCGCAAGAAACGTAGTTCCACCCTGGGTCGGCCCATCTACAGTAGAGCCATACCCACTCAAGGAGCCCGACCATGTCCTACGAATACAAATACATGCCCTCCCCCGTCGGCCAACTGACCCTCGTGGCCCGTGACGGAAAACTCACCGCCATCCTCTGGGAAAAAGAGCGGCCCAATCGCGTTCGCCTGGGTGCCCTGCAAGAAGCCAGCAACAGCCCGGTACTGCTGGAGACCGAGCGACAGTTGAAGGAGTACTTCTCCGGTGCCCGCAACCGTTTCGAGCTGGAACTGGACTTCGCCGGCACCGACTTCCAGAAGTCGGTCTGGCAGGCGCTGTTGACCATCCCGTTCGGAGAGACCCGCAGCTACAGCCAGATCGCTGCGCAGATAGGCAACCCCAAGGCCGTGCGTGCCGTCGGCGCCGCCAACGGGCGCAATCCGATTTCGATTGTTGCGCCGTGCCATCGGGTGATTGGTGCGTCGGGTGGCTTGACCGGGTTCGCCGGCGGGCTTGAGGCCAAGCAGTATCTGCTGGCGCTGGAGGATCACGGCTGACCCCCAGCAGGAAAACGTACAACTTTGTTCAGATCCTCAATTGTAAAAAGAAATTTCAGAGCGCGCCTGCGGTCAGTATTTTCATCACCCACCCTTATAGGAAAACGGTCATGAAATTCTCCGCCATCTCACAATCCCTGTCCCGCTGGGCAGGCAGCGCCCGCACGTTCTACGCGGCGGTGGGATTGATCCTCCTGTGGAGTCTGAGCGGGCCTTATTTCCACTACAACGACACGTGGCAGCTGATCATCAACACCTCCACCACCATCATCACCTTCCTGATGGTGTTCCTGATCCAGAACACGCAAAACCGCGACAACGACATTTTGCATATCAAGATTGACGAGTTGCTGCGCGCCACCAAGGATGCACAAAACGCCGTATTGAGCCTGGACGGCCTGGACCGCAAGGAACTGGAGAAACTGCGCAAGGAATACAAGACCATCGGCGACAGTGAAACCATCACTGTGACGACGCTGGTTACCGAAACAACGGATGACAATGGCCGGTCCAAGACGGACCTGAACCAGGCATAAAAAAACGGCGGCTGGATCACTCCAGCCACCGTTTTTCATGGGGTACTCAAGGCAATCAACCGTCGCCCTGGTGACCCTTACCGTACGTCGACGCCAGCGCCCGGGCTTTCTCCAGGCGCTCTTCCAACTTGGGCAAGGTCTCATCCACCAAAGCCTTTATTTCCGGGATATCCGACTCGGCGCCCTCCTGCTTGAACAAGGCGATCGCGTCTTCGTTGGCCTTGATCTGCTGGGCGGTGTAGGCGGCGTCAAAGGAGTCGCCGTCCTTGAGCTCGGGCATCAGCGATTCGGCCTTGTCGACGATCTTGTCCCGTGGGGCCACCGGCAAGTCGAGCTTCTTGGCGATGGCCGCCAGGTGCTGATTGGCCAGGGTGCGTTCATTGATGACTTCGATGGTGTAGTCCTTGATCTCCTGGGACGAAGTCTTGGCGTGTGCCATGCGGCTGGTCTCGATATCGGCCATGCCCTTGGCCGAAGCCTGCTCGATGAAATCGGCAGGCGACTGGGCGAAAGCATTGCTGGCGCCGAGGCCCAGCAGCATCGCGAAACTGGCGGTGCGTAACCGGATAGCCATGCGGCTCATGATGGGTTCCTCCAGGTAATAAACAGGTGCAGGGAAACGAGCCCCGCTCTGAATCTGAATTTTCAGGGCGGCAAAGGTTTAGAAAAAACTTGCCAGTGCGACGAACGGTCGTCAGGGCTTACTGAGGAGCAGTCCTGACGAACGGGACACAACGATGCAACGGTGACAATGTAGTATGTTGTATTACACATCACTACATCGAGGCACTTATGTCGGTCATGTCATTACGTCTACCTGAAGACATCTCCGAAACACTCGCCAGCCTTGCCAAGGCCACCGGGCGCAGCAAATCGTTCCTCGCCGTCGATGCGTTACGCGAATACCTGACGCGTGAAGCATGGCAAATCGAGGAAATTCAAAAGGCGTTGAAAGAAGCCGATGCGGGTGACTTTGCAACTGCCGCCGAAGTAGACGCAGTGGCAAACAAATGGCGTGCCAATGCGCGTTGAGTGGCTGAAGGCAGCACTCAAAAATCTTGATGATGAAGCAGCTTTCATCGCCCAGGAAAACCCCAAAGCGGCTTATGAGTTTGTTCAGGCCATCCGGACGGGGCTTGAGCATGTTGCTGAGTTTCCGGCGATGGGTCGAGAAGGACGCGTTCCTGGTACACGTGAGTGGGTGATGCCACGCTGGCCCTATCTCGTGCCATATCGTATTCGCGAGGGACGGTTACAGGTTCTTCGAATATTTCACACACGGCGCCAACCACCGAACAGTTGGTAACGCCGATCAACCCTGTATCACAACCTGCACCTGCCCATTCAACCACTGCAACGCCGCGTCCCCACCCCGCCGCGAATGCCACGCCAGCACAAACGCAAACGACGGAATGTGAAACGGCGGCGGCACCGCCAACAACTGTTCGTGATCAATGTTCAGCAGCCCGCGAGACGACACGGTAAGAATCAGGTCCGTGCCCTGGATCAACTGCGGCGCAACACCCCAATGAGGCAAGCTGATAGACACGTGCCGGCGCTCACGAATCGCCGTCAGCGCCCGTTCGATTTCCGGGGTGCCGCTGCCACGCATTTCCAGCAATACGTGGGGCCGCGCCAGATAGGTTGGCAGGTCGAGTACACCGCTTGCCGGCAGGCTGTCGCGGTCCACCAGGCACACGTAATGCTCTTCAAACAGCGGCGTGCTGCGCAGCTCGGCAGGCATGTCGGGAAACACCCCGGCCGCCAGGTCGATATCGCCATTGAGCACACCGTCAAGCATGCCTTCGCGACTGGCCTGGATAATCTGCAAATCAATCCCCGGCGCTTCCCGGCGCAAGGTGCGCACCAGTCCCGGCAAGAAAATCGCCGCACTGTAGTCCGACATGGCGACCCGGAAGGTGCGCTTGGCCGACGCCGGATCAAAACGATTGGGCTCCAGCAGCGCCTGTACCTGGGCCAGCGCTTCCGCCAGCGGCATGGCCAGTTCCAGAGCACGAGCAGTGGGCACCAGCGAGCTGCCCTGGCGCACCAGCAACGCGTCTCCGAGCAAATCCCGCAACCGCGCCAGCGCGTGGCTCACCGCCGGCTGGCTCAGGTGCAGGCGCTCGGCGGCACGGGTCACGTGTTGCTCGCTGAGCAAGGCATCAAGGATCACCAGCAGGTTAAGGTCGATGCGTCGTAGATCATTCATCAGCTGCATGTTCTGCATAAGAACTTGGAATTTAAATTTGCGCGACGAATAGCCTAGAGTCCAGCAAAACCTCTGGGAGATTGATCATGACGACGTTGCATTGGGTAGGTTTGTTGCTGTTGGCCGCGTTTGCCGGGGCAGTGGTGCCGTTTCAAAGCGCGATCAACGCCAACCTGGGACGCGGCCTGGGGCATCCGCTGTGGGCCACCCTGGCCTCGCTGCTGGTGAGCATCGTCGTGCTGCTGCCGGTGATCCTGGCCCTGCGCCTGCCGCTGCCCAACCTGGGTTTTATCACCAAGGCGCCGCTGTGGATGTGGAGCGGCGGCGCGTTCGGCGTGTGCTTCATTTCGCTGGCGTTGATCCTGATGCCCAAGCTCGGCGCCTCGGGGTTTATCGCCCTGGCGATGGCCGGGCAAATCGTCGCCTCGTTGATGCTGGACCACTTCGGCTTGTTCGGGCTGGTGGAACGCCAATTGACCGCGCCCCGGTTGATCGGGGCGCTGATGTTGATTGGCGGTGTGGCCCTGATTCAATTCAGTGCCGCACCCACCCGCTCGCTGGTGACCGCCGGCTGATCAGCGCTTGTCGAGGGTGCGCAGCTTCTGAGGCAAGCCCCACAGCAACAGCGCCGCCGCCAGCAACGCACACACGCCGATGACATACAGCGCCGGCGTGGTGCTGCCGGCGAGGTCCTTGATCCGGCCGACCATCACCGGGCTGACGATGCCGCCGAACTGGCCCAACGTGTTGATCACCGCGATCCCGCCAGCAGCGCCCGCGCCGGCACCGGCCAACAACTTCGGCGGCAGCGTCCAGAACGTCGGGATCGAAGCGATGATCCCCGCGCCCAGCAAGCTCAGGGCGACGATCAGGAACGTGGTGTGATCGGCAAAGATCCCGGCACAGAAGAACCCCACCGCCCCCAGCGCCACCAGGCCGCTGACGAACTTGCGACGTTCGCCGGTGGCGTCGGACAAGCGTCCGATCACCACCATGCTAATGGCGCCGCAGACGTAGGGAATCGCCGTCAGCAAGCCGATCATCACCGGGCTCTGGGTGCCGGCGCTGCGGATCAGTTGCGGCGCCCAGAAGTTCAACCCGTAGGACGCCACCTGGATCAGGAAGTAGATAAAACCCAGCATCAGGAAGCCTGGGATACGCAATGCAGCCAGCAACGAGCCACCGCTCTTGTGGGGTTCATGCACGGCAATGCGACTGGCCAGCAACGTCTTCTCCGACGGGGTCAGCCAGTGGGCATCCTCGATACGATCCTTGAGCAGCTTGAGCACCAGGAACCCCAGGCCCACACAGGGCAAGCCACCGAGCAAGAACAACCAGTGCCAGCCGCGCATTTGCAGCACACCGTCGAGGTGTTCCAGCACCAGCCCGGAGAACGGCGCGCCCACCAGCCCGGCAAACGCCGACGCCAAGAACAGCATCGAGGTGATACGCCCACGGTAGTGCTGCGGGAACCACAACGTCAGGTAATACAGCACGCCCGGGGCAAACCCGGCCTCCATCGCACCGATGATGAAACGCAGGCCGTAGAACTGCCATTCGGCCGTGACGAACACCATAGCGGCCGTCGCCAGCCCCCACGACATCATGATGCGAGCGATCCAGCGGCGGGCGCCGACCTTGTACAGCATCATGTTGCTCGGCACTTCAAAGATCACATAGCCCACCACAAACAGCCCGGCGCCGAGACCATAGGCAGTGTCACTCAGGCTCAGGTCGGCCTGTAGCTGGAACTTGGCGAAGCTGATGTTGATGCGGTCAAAAAACGCGAACAGGTAGCAGACCATGATCAGCGGCATCAGGCGCCAGGCGACCTTGCTGACCAGGGCTTTTTCGGCATCGTGTTCAGCGGCCGGGCGCACGCCGGCCTCCAACGTATTAAGGCTCATCGATTCTCTCCAGCGGACTGCTCGCAGGCGTCCGATTGTTTTTGTTGTCTGGTTACGGCTTACAAGGTGGCGATGTAGGCCGGTGGCGGATGCAGGTCGCAATTGCGCCCGGCCTTGGCCACCTGGCCCGGCAACTCATGGCCCAGCAAGGCCGGCAGTTGCCGCGACATTTTCAGCAGGTGCGGCAGGTCGATGCCGGTGTGGATCCCGACTTCATCACACAGGTTGACCAGGTCTTCAGTGCAGATATTGCCCGACGCGCCGGGCGCAAACGGGCAACCGCCGAGGCCGCCCAATGCCGCATCAAACCGCCGCGCACCGGCCTCGTAGGCGGCCAGCACATTGCACAAACCCAGGCCGCGGGTGTTGTGGAAATGCAGGGTCAGGTCGCTCGCCGGAACACGTTCGAGCACGCGCTTGACCAGGCGCTCGACCTGACGCGGATTGGCCATGCCGGTGGTGTCGGCCAGGCTGATGCCCTGGATGCCCAGCTCGCGGTAAGCGTCGACCAATTGCAGCACGCGGTCCTCATCGATCTTGCCCTCGAACGGGCAACCAAAAGTGGTAGCGATGCTGCCGTTGAGGCGCACCGGGTGCTCGGCAGCAAAGCTCACGATATCGCCGAATGCGGCCAACGATGCCTCGCAACGCATGCGCATATTCGCCAGGTTGTGGGTCTGGCTGGCGGACATCACCAGGTTCAACTCATCGGCCCGGGACTCGATAGCACGCTGGGCGCCCTTGAGGTTGGGGATCAACGCCACGTAGATAACCCCGGGATGACGGGTGATGCCCTGGAAAACCTGTTCACCATCGCGCAACGCAGGGATGGCCTTGGGCGACACGAACGAGCCGGCTTCGATCCGGGAAAACCCGGCCATGGACAGTTGGTCTATCAACGCGATCTTGTCGACAGTCTCGACCCAGGTCGGCTCGATTTGCAGGCCGTCACGGGGCGAGACTTCCTGCACGATCAGCGCATCGGAATAGTTTTTCATTGCACCACTCCCGAGGATTTCAGGCGTTGAATATCGGCGCCGCTCAGGCCCAGGTCGCCGAGGATTGAATCAGTGTGCTGGCCCAGGCTCGGGCCCTGCCAATTCACCGCGCCGGGGGTTTCCGACAGTTTGGGCACGATACCGGGCATCTTCACCGTGAGGCCGCCGGGCAGGTCGGCGCTGAGCAGCATGTCGCGGGCCTGGTAGTGCGGATCGGCGACGATATCAGCCACTGAATAGATGCGCCCCGCCGGTACTTCGGCGGCTTCCAGGGCACTGAGCACCTCGTCGATGGGCAGGCTGCTGGTCCAGTGGGTGATGGCGGCGTCCAGCAGGCCGCTCTTGGCAGCGCGGCCATCGTTGTGGGCAAACTCCGGCGCTTCGGCCAGGTCGGCGCGGCCGATGGCGAGCATCAGGCGCTTGTAGATCGGGTCGCTGTTGCCGGCGATCACCACATAGGCGCCATCGGCGGTCAGGTAGGTGTTGGACGGTGCGATGCCGGGCAAGGCGCCGCCGCTGCGTTCACGCACATGGCCAAGCATGTCGTATTCCGGCACCAGGCTTTCCATCAGGTTGAACACGCTTTCGGCCAGGGACACGTCGACAATCTGGCCATCGCCCTGGCCGGTCTTGACCCGCAGCAGCGACATCAGCGCGCCGATCACACCGTGCAGCGACGCCAGGGAATCACCGAGGCTCACGCCGACCCGCGCCGGTGGCGAATCCGGGTTGCCGGTGGTGTAGCGAATCCCGCCCATGGCCTCGCCGATGGCACCGAAGCCCGGGCGGTCGCGGTAAGGGCCGGTCTGGCCGTAGCCGGAGATGCGCACCAGGGTCAGCTTGGGGTTGAGGGCGTGCAGCACGTCCCAGCCCAGGCCGAGTTTTTCCAGGCCGCCGGGGCGCAGGTTTTCGATCAGCACGTCGGCGTCGCCCAGCAGTTGCTTGACCAGGTCCAGGCCTTCTGCCGACTTGAGGTCCAGGGCCAGGGACTTCTTGTTGCGCGATTGCAGGTACCACCACAGCGACGTGCCTTCGTGCAGCTTTCGCCATTTGCGAAGCGGATCGCCCTGCCCCATGGCTTCGATCTTGATCACCTCGGCGCCAAACTCGGCCATCAGCCGGGCGGCGAAGGGCGCGGCAATCAGGGTGCCGATCTCGATCACCTTGATACCGCTCAGGGGAGCCGTCATGGGGTGTACCTCTTGTTCTTGGAATGTGGGGCCAAGGCTAGAGGACGCAGGCAGTAGAAATCCAACCGTCAGTTGGCAACGAGCGTTCGCCATATGCGAACGCTTGAGTAAGGAGTGGTTGTGGCGAGGGAGCTTGCTCCCGCTGGAGTGCGTAGCGCTCCCGGCTTTTTTGGGGCTGCTACGCAGCCCAGCGGGAGCAAGCTCCCTCGCCACAGCAAGCTCCCTCGCCACAGCGTTTGCTTACGCCTGCTCCCGCCGCAGGTAATCGAACAACAACCGGCTCACCGGCGACAGCTGCGCCTCGTCACGCACCACCAGGATCAGGCTGCGGTCCGACCAGGCATCCGTCAGCGGCACCGCGTGCAAGCCCAACGCGCGGCCAAACAGTTCATAGGCTTTTTGCGGCAGGATGCCGATGCCCATGTTGGCCTGGACCATCCGGCACATGGCATCGAAGCCCGGCACATGGATCCGCAAGCGCAGCACCTTGCCCGCCTCCCGCGCCGCCGCATGGGTGCGCATGTTGATCGAACTGGCGGAATGCAGCCCCACGTAGTCGCTGTCCAGCGTCTCGGCGAACGTCAGGGTCTTGCGCGAGGCCAACGGGTAATCCGCCGGCATCAGCACCACCAGTTTGTCCCGGCGATAGGTCACACCGGGCAGGCCTTTGGTATCGGTGTCGCTGGAACAGATGCCCAGGTCCGCAACGCCGTCAATCACACCCTGGACCACGCCATTGCTGGGCCGCTCTTCCAGGTCGGCCTTCACCTGTGGATGCAGCGCGGAAAAGTCGCGCAAGTCTTCGGGCAGGAACTGAATGATTGCCGAGAGGTTCGCCAGCATCCGCACATAACCGCGCACGCCGTGACTGTGTTCGCCCAGCTCCAGGCCCATCTTCTCGACATTGAACAGCATCTGCCGTGCATGGTGCAGCAAGGTCTCGCCGGCAGCCGTGAGCTGCATGCCCTTGGCCTGGCGCACAAACAGGCTGACGCCCAGCACCTGTTCCAGCTCCATCAAGCGCTTGCTGGCCGCCGAGACCGCGATAGCTTCACGGGCGGCGGCGCGGGTCAGCGTGCCTTCCTCATGCACTGCCACAAACAATTGCAGGGTGATCAGGTCAAGGCGGCGAACCAGGCTTTTGTGCAGCATCTAGGCGCGCTCGGTGGCCAGGCGATTGATATCGGCCTGCTCCACCACCGGCAGAGGTGCACCGTGCCGGACGGCCGAGAGCATTGCGCGGCCAACGGTTTCAGTGCTCACCACCCAGGCCGGTCGCACATGGCGCAGCAGCGACAACAACGGGCCGACCACGGTGTAGATGGACTGGTAGAGCGGGGTTTTCGAGCGCACGCCGTGCAACGGCTGGATCACCCCGGGACGGAACAGGTACACCGCCTTGAACGGCAGGCGCAGCAACGCATTCTCGGTCTTGCCCTTGATCCGTGCCCACATGGTTTTGCCGGTTTCGCTGCTGTCGGTACCGGCGCCGGACACGTAGATAAAGGTCATCTGCGGGTTGAGCCGCGCCAGGGTGCTGGCGGCCACCAGCGTCAAGTCGTAGCTCAAATGGGTGTACTTGGCTTCATCCATGCCCACCGAAGAAACGCCCAGGCAAAAGAAGCAGGCATCGAAACCTTGCAGCAGATGCTCCAGGGGCTGGAAATCGAACATGTCGGCATGCAGCACCTGGTGCAGCTTGCCGTGTTCCTGGGTCAGCGCGGTACGGCCGACGGCGACGACTTCCTGCACGTCACTGGCCAGCAGGCACTCGCGCAACACGCCTTGGCCGACCATGCCGGTGGCGCCGAATAATAGAACTCTCATAAGGTTGGTTCCTAAGCGACAAGCGGTTAGCTTCATGCTGCAAGGTAGAGACAAACCCACTGGCAACTTGTAGCTTGCGGCTTGCAGCTTACTGCTCAACAGGATCTTTTGCCCCTTGAAAAGCACCACGACCCTCACCATTGCCTGCAGCGCGGCCTTTTTGTCCCAGGTTGGCATCAGCAGTTATCTGCCCGCCGTGCCGGCGATTGCCTTGTCATTGACCGCTGCAGAGGACCAGGTGGCACTGGCCCTGGCGGTGTACTTGATCGGCATGGCGTTGCCGATGCTGCTCTGGGGCAGCCTCGGTGAGCGCCTGGGTAGAAAGCCGGTGTTGCTGGCAGCGTTGGCGCTGTATGCGCTGGCCAGTGCGGCGATTCCGTCCGCCTACAGCCTCGAATCGTTCCTCGGCCTGCGCCTGGTTCAAGGCCTCGGTGCGGGCGGTGTGTCGGTGATGGCGCGGGTGCTGGTTCGTGACAGCTTCAGCGGTGCCCTGTTGGCCAAAGGTTTGTCGTGGCTGGGCATGACGTTCGTGATCGCCCTGGGCATCGGGCAGTTTGTGGGCTCGCTGTTGCAAGTGGCGTTTGGTTGGGAGGCGATCTTTTATGGGCTGGCGGTCGCGGCTGTCGGCTTGATGATTGCGCTGCAACGGGTGGTGTTTGCGACACTGGAAAAAGCCGCCGGGCACGTCTCGGCCTGGCGCATCTACGGCACGATCCTGCGCCATCCGGCGTTCCTGCGGCCTGCGTTGGCGGGCGGTTTGGGTTACGGGGTGATCATCGCGTTCAACACCTGCGCACCGTTGATTTTGCAGGGCCATTTCGAGTGGAGCGCCGCGCAATATGGCTGGCTCGGCTGGCCAATCAGCGGGGCGTATCTGGCGGGGGCGTTGATGGTCAATCGCCTCGTCGCCCGCACCGGGCGCCTGTCGATGATGAGTTGGGGCGTGGCGTTGGTGATGTGCGGCAGCGCGACGATGTTGCTGGGCAGCCTGTTTGCCAATGGGCTGGCGATCCTGCTGTGGCTGCCGTATTGCCTGGCGGTGTTCGGCCAATCGATGAGTTATCCCATCAGCCTGTCGCTGGCCAATGATGAATCACCGGTGAGCGGCTCCTACGCCATGGCCTTGAGCGGCTTTATGCATCAGTTGATGGCGGCGGCGATCGGTGGCGTGGCCAGCCTGCTGGCGAGTCAGCAGGCCTGGCCGTTGGCGGTGTTATGCGTGACGCTGGCGGGCGGCGCACTGCTGTGCGTCGCCATGGCCAGGACTGATCAGAACGCGCTGCGGAAGATCTCTTCAATCTGACGCTGATCCGCCCGCCGCGGGTTGGTCAGGCCGCAGGCGTCCTTCAGGGCGTTGGACGCCAGCAGCGGGATGTCCTGCAACTTGGCGCCCAGCTCCCGCAACCCGGCAGGAATTTCCACATCCTGGGACAGGCTGCGAATCGCCGCGATGGCCGCCTGGGCGCCCTCTTCCACCGACGTACCCTTGATATCTGCGCCAAGGGCCCGTGCCACATGGCTCAGGCGCTCGGCGCTGACGCTGGCGTTGAAGCTTTGCACATGGGGCAACAGCACCGCATTGCACACGCCGTGGGGCAAGTCATACAGCCCACCCAACTGGTGCGCCATGGCGTGCACGAACCCCAGGGACGCGTTGTTGAAGGCCATGCCGGCAAGGAACTGCGCGTAGGCCATGTTCTCCCGGGCGGCCAGGTCTTTACCGTCGCGCACCGCAATCCGCAGGTTGGCGCTGATCAGTTCGATGGCCTTGATCGCACAGGCGTCGGTGATCGGGTTGGCAGCCGTGGACACGTAGGCTTCGATTGCGTGGGTGAGTGCGTCCATGCCGGTGGCGGCAGTCAGGCCCTTGGGCATGCCGACCATCAGCGCCGGGTCGTTGACCGACAGCAGCGGCGTGACGTTACGGTCGACGATGGCCATTTTCACGTGGCGGGTTTCGTCGGTGATGATGCAGAAGCGGGTCATTTCGCTGGCCGTGCCGGCGGTGGTGTTGATGGCTACCAGCGGCAGTTGCGGTTTGGCCGACTGATCGACGCCTTCATAGTCACCGATGTGCCCGCCGTTGGTTGCACACAGGGCAATGCCCTTGGCACAGTCATGGGGTGAGCCACCGCCCAGTGACACCACGAAATCACAGGCGCTCTGCTGCAGCAGTGCCAGGCCTTTTTCGACGTTATCGACGTTCGGGTTGGGCTTGGCGCCGTCATAGATCACCGAGTCGATGTCTTGCATCGCAAGCTTCTCGGCGATCATGCTGGCCACACCTGCCTTGGCCATCCCGGCGTCAGTGACGATCAGCGCCTTGCGAAAACCGTAGTTGCGAATCGCGGTCATGGCTTCGTCGAGGCAGTCGAGGCCCATGATGTTGACGGCGGGAATGAAGAAGGTGCTGCTCATGGTGGCTAATCCTTTAAAGTCGTTATGCCTACAGCATCGACCTCGATTGCCTGCGGCATCTTGACCAGGATCAACGCCCGCTCGTGATAAAGTCACCGCCCAGCCGATTTCGAGTAGACCCGCCGCAATGAAGGATTCCCAGGATTTTGATGCCCACCTAGAAGACTGGAACGCCTTGCGCAGCAGTACCGCCATCAGCGGGATCCTGATCGGCAACGGCGCCAGCCGCGCAGTGTGGGAAGATTTTGCCTACGACTCACTGTTCGAAAACGCCCGCACCGTGGAAGAAAAACCCCTGAGCCAGTCCGAACTCAGCGTGTTTGACGCGATGCAGACCCGCAGCTTCGAGCAGGTGCTGGGTGCACTGAAAACCACCAGCCGGGTCAACAAGGCCCTGGCGGTCAGCTCGGCTGCGCCGCGTAATCGCTATTACGCGATCAAGGAAGCGCTGATCAATACGATCCACAGCGTGCATATTCCGTGGCGCCTGGTGAAGCCGTCGACACTGGCGACCCTCCATCAGGAGCTGGCGAGTTACCCGACGGTGTTCACCAGCAATTACGACCTGCTCAACTACTGGGCGATCCTGCATGCGCCGGGCATCGACGATCTGTTTCGCAGTGCCGATGCGAGCTTTGACCTGCGTAATACTGCTTGCGACACCACGCGCATTTTGTATCTGCATGGTGGCCTGCACCTGGTGCGTAACCTTGATGGTACGGCGCGTAAATTGCCGACCACTGACAGCACGTTGCTCAGCAGTTTTGCGATCAACAACACGATCAAGACGCTGGATGATGTGCCGTTGTTTGTCAGCGAGGGCAAGGTTGAGGAGAAGCTGAAGACCATTCGCAGTTCTGACTATTTGTCGTTCTGTTACGAGCAGTTGTTGGGCCATGAAGGTGGGCTATGCATCTTTGGGCATCACCTCGGCGCGCAGGATGTGCATCTGGTGCAGGCGATTCGACAGGCGAAGATCAGCACGTTGGCGATTTCGGTGTTTGGCCGCAGTGCGGGGTTTATCCAGCAGCAGAAGCGGCGTTTTGCGGAGCTGTTTGAGGGGATGGAGGTGGAGTTGCGGTTTTTTGATGCGCGTAGTCATGCGCTTGGGAATTCGGGGCTTTCGGTGCCCGTGGAGCGGTGATGGTAGTTGGGGTGAGGTGGGGTGGGGTGGGGTGTACATATCCGTTGCTGCGGTAACGGCCACTTATGGTTCCGCTCTTACAGCGGGTCACTTTTTTACAAACGCCTAAAAAAGTAACCAAAAAACGCTTTGCCCCACCACTCGGTGCCTCGCTTAGGCTCGGCATGCCCGCACTCCGGCCCGATTCCGCGGGCCGCCGCGACGGGCCATCCATGGCCCGGCGCGGCTAAATCGGCATCCCTGCCGATTTACCCGCTCCACCGTGCCTACTTGCGGCCATC
>NZ_JACAPT010000019.1:0-9174 GCF_013385565.1 Pseudomonas sp. E6002
CCAAAGCCGGAGTGAGGGCACACCGAGCCTAGGCGAGGTGCCGAGTGGTGGGGCAAGAGCGTTTTGCTTACTTTTGCGCTGTTCAAAAGTGAGCCGCTGTAAGAGCGGAACCATAGGTGGCCGTTACCTAAATAACGGATATACACACCACCACTCAAATCCTACGTCTACGCCCCAACTGCGGAATCCTCAAAGCAGGCACCACCTCCACCCGCTCCACCCGCGTCCCAACCACCCCCGCCAACCCCACCACCGTCGGCTGACTGAACAACGACCGGGCATCCACCTCCAACCCCGCCTTACGCAGCCGCGCCACCACCCCCACGGCCAACAACGAATGCCCTCCCAACTCAAAAAAGTGATCCTGACGCCCCACCCGGTCCAGCTTCAACACCTCAGCCCAAACCCCCGCAATCACCGCCTCCACCTCCCCCCGAGGCGGTTCATAGGCACGACTCAAAACCGCCTCCACCCCAGGCTCCGGCAACCCCTTGCGATCCAGCTTCCCCGCCGGATTAAGCGGCCACACCTCCACCCGCACAAACGCCGAAGGCACCATGTACTCAGGCAACCCCTCCACCATGTAACTGCGCAACGCCTCAAGCCCCGGCACCGCATCACGAACAGTGAAATACGCCACCAACCGCTCATCCCGAATCAACGCCGCCACCTCGCGCAATGCAGGATGCGCCGCCAACCGCGCCTCAACCTCCCCCAGCTCCAGCCGCACCCCACGCAGCTTCACCTGAAAGTCATTGCGCCCCAGAAACTCCAGGTTCCCGTCCGGCAAATACCGCACCAGATCCCCCGTGCGATACAACCGATCCCCCGCCACAAACGGGCTATCGATAAACCGCTCCGCCGTCATCTGCTCCAACCCCAGATACCCGCGAGCCACGCCCACCCCGCCGATATGCAACTGCCCACTGCACCCCAGCGGCACCGGCCGATCATGCTCATCCAATACGTAAAGCCGGGTATTACTGATGGCCCGCCCAATCGGCAACTGCAACCCCGGCACCGGCGCACCCGGCTCCAGCGTCCAGGCACTGCTGTCCACCGTCGCCTCGGTCGGTCCGTAGACGTTATGCAAGCGCACTTTGGGCAACCGCGCCTGAACCCCACGGGCCAAGGCCTCTGTCAGCTCCCCACCACCGCATAAAACGTCGGTAAGGCTGGTACAAAGCGCAGACTCCTCCAGCTCCAGAAACTGCTGCAACATCGCCGGCACAAACTTGATCACGCTGACCTGTTGCTCACGAATCACCTGCGCCAGGTACGCCGGCTCACGGTGCCCATCGGGACGCGCCAGGACCAGGCGCATGCCATTGGTCAGCGGCCAGAACAGCTCCCACACCGAACCGTCAAAACTGAACGGCGCCCGCTGCAACAACGCGCCACCCTCGGCATTCGGGCACAGTTGCGAGCCCCAGTGCATGAGGTTGCCCAGGCCGCGATGCTCGATCATCACGCCCTTGGGCGTGCCGGTGGAGCCGGAGGTGTACATCACGTACGCCAGGTTGCGCACGCTCAGCCCCGGCACTCGCGGGTTGCCTTCAGGCGCCTGCTGCCAGGCGCCGTGGTCGAGGTCGATCACCGGTATCGACACCTCCCCCGGCAAATCCCGGGTCGCGCCGTGTACCAGCAAGGCGACCGGCGCGCTGTCTTGCAGCATGTAGGCGAGACGCTCGCGAGGGTAGCCCGGGTCCAACGGTACATAGGCGCCCCCCGCCTTGAGGATGGCCAGCAAGCCCACCACCAGGTCCAACCCGCGCTCGACACACAAGGCGACCCGCGAATCCGGCTGCACGCCGCGCTCGCGCAGGTGATAGGCCAGGCGGTTGGCGCGCTCGTTGAGCTGGCGGTAAGTCAGTTGCTGCTCACCGGCCTGCACCGCCACCGCGTGAGGTGTGTGCCGGGCATGGGCTTCGAACAGGGCGTGGACGGTCTGGTCCACGGGGTAGTCGGTTTCGCTGGCGTTGAAGTCCACCAGTTGCTGTTGCAGTTCGGTCGCGGGCAGCACCTGCACATCGAACAGCGGCGCCTCGGGCGTCTCCACCAATCCCGCCAGCACCGTGCCAAGGTAGTCCAGCAGGCGCTGGGCACCGACCTTGCGGGGCACCTTGGCCTTGAGCCGGAAACCGCTGGCCAGGTCGTCCACCGTCAGCATCAGTGGGTAGCTGAGGATGTCTTCGCTGCTCAGCAATTCGATGCCGGGCTGCAGCACCTCGAGTGCCTCGACCGAGACATGCCGGTAATTCAGCAGGCTGTTGAACAGCGGTGCGACGCCGCTGCAACGCTGGGCCAACGCCAGTGACGCTTGCTCGTGGGCGAGCAAGGCGCTGAGTTGCTGCTGCGTCTGCCTGATCGCCTCGCGCACCGTCACCCCCGCCAGGCGTACCCGCAGCGGCAAGGTGTTGATGAACATGCCCAGGGCACGGTCGGCGCCCTCACCTGCTTGCAAACGCCCCAGCAGAACCGTACCAAACACCACATCGTCACGGCCCGAGACGCGACCCAGTACCTGGGCCCACGCCAGATGAAACAGGCTCGCCGCGCTGACACCCAAGGTGCGGGCCTGCTCACGCAACAACTGGCCGAGTGCGTCGGGAAGCAGCACGTCGGCTTCCTCGGTGTCACGGCGATCCGCCTGGCGCTCCTGTAAACCGAAGGCCAGGGTCGGCTCGTCGACATCCGCCAGCCGCCCGCGAAAGAACGCTTCGTGCCCGGCCTGGCGTTCCGCTGACCGGGCCTGGGCGACCACGTTGCGATAGGGCACCGGCGCCGGCAATTGCTGTTGCTGGCCAAGCAGATGCGCCTGGATTTCCGCCATCAGTACTTGCGTCGATGTGGCGTCGTTCACCAGATGATGGAAACGCAGCATGCCCACCCAACGGCGGTTCTGCGGGTCTTCGGCATAATCCAGGGCCATCAGCGGCGCCTTGCGCAAGTCCAGTGGCCGCTGGCGTTCGCGCAGTTGTTCGAGGATTGAATCGCCCTGGAGGGCCACCGATTGCACGTCCAGAATCGCCTTGCGCCACACCACTTGCATCGGTTGTTCGAGGGCATCCCACGCCAGGCTGGTGCGCAGGATGTCATGGCGGTCGATCACCTGTTGCAGCGCCTGGGCGAACGCTTCCAGCTGTTCACGGCGGGCAAAGCTGAACATCGCGTGTTGCTGGTACGGATCGCGCTCGTCAGTGATGTGGTGATACAGCAGGCCTTCCTGCAACGGTGCCAGCGGGTAGATTTCCTGCACATTGGCGGCGCCACCGGGGATCGCGGCGACGATGCGTTCTATCGTCGGCGGGTCCAGTTCGGCCAGCGCCAGCAGGTCCGGAGTAATCAATTGGCAACCTGCCGGAACACGGTTGGCCGGCACATTAAGCTCGGTGCCCTGGCCAACCGCTGCCGCCAGTGCGGCCAGGGTCGGCTGGCCGAACAGCACCTGCACGTCGGCCTGCAACCCGACCTGGCGCATGTGCTGCACCAACTGGACCGCCAACAACGAATGGCCGCCCAACTCGAAGAAATGGTCATGCCGCCCTACTTGCTCGACGTGCAGCACGTCGGCCCAGATCTGCGCCAGGGCGATTTCCGTAGCACCTTCTGGGGCCTCGTAGACTCGACTGATAAATGCATCGGCACCGGGTGCCGGCAAGGCCTTGCGGTCGAGTTTGCCGTTGGCCGTCAGGGGCAACGCGTCCAGCTTTACGTAGGCCTGCGGCACCATGTAATCCGGCAAGCGTGACTTGAGATGGGCGCGAAGCGCTTCAATCGCAACCGGCGCGTGCTCGGTGAACCAGGCCAACAGCTGCCCCTCGCGTACCAGCACCACCGCTTCGGTGACCCCTTCATAACCCGCCAGGGCGGACTCGATTTCCCCCGGCTCGATACGCACGCCGCGAATTTTTACCTGGTCGTCGTTGCGGCCCAAATATTCAATATTCCCATCCGGCAGCCAACGCGCCAGGTCGCCGGTGCGGTACATGCGGCCCGTGTTGAATGGGTCATAAAGAAAACGCTCTGCGGTCATGTCCGGGCGGTTCAAATAGCCCCGCGCCACGCCTTTCCCGCCGACGTACAACTCGCCTGCAGTACCGATGGGCACCGGCCGCTGTTGCTCATCCAGCAGGTAGACCGCGGCATTCGCGATGGGTTTGCCGATGTGCAGCGCCTGCCCGGCCTCAACGAGGCCCGAGGTGGCAACCACGGTGGCTTCAGTGGGACCGTAGTTGTTGATCACCGCGAAACTGCGCGCCTGGTTGAACTGGCGCAGGCGGTCGCCACCAATCAGCAGCGTGCGCAAAGTCGGGTGTTCGATATTCTGGCTGAACGCATACTCGGCCACCGGCGTGGGCAGGAAGCATACGTCCAGCGGTTGCGCGCGCCACCAGGCCAGCAGCGCGTCGATGTCTTCGGCGCCGTCGTGGGCCGGCGGCAAGTGCAAGGTCGCGCCCACGCACAGCGCTGGCCAGACCTCCCAGGCCATGGCGTCAAACCCGAAACCGGCAACGCTGGCGGTATGGCTGCCCGCGTGCAAATCGAAGGCCTGGCAATGCCAGTCCACCAGGTTGGCCACGGTGTGGTGCTCCACCATCACGCCCTTGGGCAGGCCGGTGGAGCCCGAGGTGTAGATCACATAAGCGAGGTTGGCGGGTGTCATCGCCACTTGCGGGTTGCGCGCCAACTGCGCCGTGGCGTGATCCAGATTGATGACCGGCACGCTCAATACCGGTAGACGCTCGAGCAAATCCGTCTGCGTCAGCACCGCCACCGGCGCGCTGTCATCGAGCAGGTAGTGCAGGCGCTCGGCAGGATGGGCCGGGTCCACCGGGACATAACAGGCGCCGGACTTGAGAATCCCCAGCAAGCCCACCAGCGTCTCCAGGCCGCGCCGGGCGACGATCGCCACACGGTCGTCGGGCTTTACCCCCAGCACCAATAGCTGCCGCGCCAGGGCATTGGCCCGTTGATTCAATTGGTCATACGTCAATCGCTGCCCCTGATACACCGCCGCCACCGCATGCGGGGTCACCGCGGCCTGGGCCTCGACGCGCCCATGCAGGGTTTGCGCTGCGGGATAGGCCTGGGCGGTGGCGTTCCAGCGTTGCAACTGCGCGGTTTCCTCGGGCGTTATCAGCGAGAAGTCAGCCAGGGGCAACGCGGTGTTTTCCAGCCCCTGCTCCAGCACATACACCAGGCGATCAGCCAGGGCCTGCACCTCGTGTACCTGGAAGTACGCCTCGTTGTAGACGCAGTGCAGGCACGCCGTGTCGTGGTAGCGATTGCTGCGCAAGTGAATCGCCAGCGGCAACGGCTCATGGTGGTTGGACACCTTGATCGCCCGGGCCGATGCCTGGCCGTAGCGAAATTCATGGTCGTCCTGCTCATAGGACACCGACAGGTCGAACAGTTGGCCGCGGTCGGCGCGCAGCAAACCCAGCTCGCGATTCATCTCGCTCAGCGGGAAACGTTGATGCCGAAAATCCTGCTGGAGCTGGTCGCGCACGCCACGCACCAGGGCGCTGAAAGGCAGGTCGTCGCGGAACTGCAAGCGCACGGCACTGACCTGGGTGAACAGCCCCAGGGTCGAACGAAAGCGTGCATTGGAACGGTTGAGTATCGGCAGCCCCACCACCCACTCCTGGCGCTGGCCGGTGCGGCTGAAGTACAGGTACATCGCCGCCAATAACACATGGAACGCCGACGCCTGGTAATGGTTCGCCACCCGCGCCATGCGATTGAGCAGCGCCGCCGGAAACGGTGCTACCAGGGTGTTGCTCGGTGCCTCGCCCTTGGCCTGGTAACGGCGCGTCAGCAGCGGCTCTGGCAGCGCCTGGTATTTGTCCAGCCAGTAGCTGCGGTCCCGGGCGTAACGGGCCGACTCGCGATAGCGTTCATCGTTGTCGATGAAGTCGATATAGGACGGCGCCGACAGGTCCGGCTGCCGGCCCTGCTCCAGGGCGCTGTAGATACCTGCAAGGGATTGCAGCATCTGGCCAAAGCCCCAGCCATCGAGAATCAGGTGGTGAGCCTGGGTGCCGAGGCGGTAATGCTGGTCATCGAGCTTGACCAGGAAGAAGCGGAACAACGGCTCATCGACCAGCGCATAGGCTCGCGCCATCTGCGCCTGCAACAAGGCCTCGGCGGCCGCGCGGGGATCCGGCTGGCGCGAGACGTCATGCTGCGGCACCGATACCGCCATGGCCTCGGCAAACGCCTGCCGTGGCAAGCCATCGGCCGCCACTTGCAACACCGTACGCAATGCGTCGTGCTTGGCCACCAGGTGCTCGATGGCTCGCTGGATCAATGCGGGATTCACGGTGCCCGTGAGTTCGATATAACCCCCGATGTTGTACAGCGGCGAGTCACCGAGGCGCAGTTGGTCGAGCCAGATATCCCGCTGGGCGGCGGTCAGGGGGAAATACGTCATAAGATCCTTCTCATGTGAGGTGTCGATAAGGCGCACAACGCCCCATTGAGGCGAAATCAACGGGATTTAAGCATCGCCCCGGAGGGCCGTATGTCACCCGAAACCCGGACAGCCCGGGTACCGCGCCGGGGTTGGCTGATGGTTCAGTGCTGAAACGATTAAATGGATGTAGGAGATTGGCTACATCTGGCCGATGCCATATAGCCTGGCATGTCGAGAAAATTGAGTAAATATGTTTTATATCAACTAGTTAACAAACTCTAAAATCCTTTTACCCTGCAGCTTCAGCCTATATCCCTGTCGGAAATGACGAAATAATGGCGCGCTTTTTATGGCAGGTTGTGTCCCTCGTTTCCGCTACATACGTAGGACAAATCCACGTGGCTAAATGAAGCCTCGAGCACCGACCCAGGTTCAAGGAGAACGGGAGGCCTGCACACGTAAGGGCAACCGTTGACGGTTTTCGACATCAAGGATGAGATGGCTATGAGTCTGACCAGCAGTATTCGGAATATGGAAAATCCGCATTTTTATTTCGAGTTGGGAGAGTTGATTTCAAGCACCGGCACTGAACACTTCGCAGCGAACATGCTGCAACTGGTCAACAAGCTGGTACCGGTTCACTTGGTGGACCTCAGTGAATGGACCCTCGACGAGCACCAGGCCTGCGTGCTCGATATCAAGTTACTTGGCAGCGACGGGTTGAAGCAGGACCTGCCGCCACCGCGCACCCTGCATCACCGCGACGATCATCCGCTGCTGAAAAAAATGCTCGGCATGAACGACCCGCTGTTGATCCAGATGAATGCCAAGGCCGACAGCACCCACACCCGCGGCACCTCCCATCAGTGCAACCTGGTATCGCGCCAGGCCAATCGGCGCTGCGTGATTTCGTTCTACCGGCCCCACACCCAACGCGCCTTTTCCCTGGCGCAGCTGTCGTTTCTCAAGAGCCTTTCGGAAACCTTGCTGCCGTTGATCGAGCGCCACGCGCAGATCAATCGACAGGCCCCGCCGGTAGCTCCCGAGCCCTCTAAAACTCCGTTGGAGCAGTCGCAATTGCAGCGCGAATTCTATAAACGCCTGTCACTCAGTGACATCACCTTATCGGCGCGGGAACAGGAGGTTTGCCTGGGGTTGTTGACCGGCGGAACCGTACCGCAGATGGCCGAGAAACTCAGCGTGAAAAACAGCTCCATCGAAACCTACCTCAAGCGCGCGGCGGCCAAACTGGGCGTGAGTGGCCGGCATGGCCTGGCCAAATGGATGGTTGGCGCGTGATGAAAAAACTGATGCTCGGCGTGGCGTGTGTGCTTGGCGGGTGTTCGTTGATCCCGGACTATCAGCGGCCCGAGGCACCGACCCCGGCGCACTTCCCGGTGTATAACGTGGACCGGGTGGGGCCATCGGCCTCCGGGCCTGACTGGCAACAGTTGTTCCGTGACCCGGTGATGCGGCAGTTGATTGGCCAGGCCCTGGTGAATAACCGTGACCTGCGGGTGGCGGCGCTGAATGTCGAAGCGTTCCAGGCGCAGTACCGCATCCAGCGTGCCGACCTGTTCCCGGCGGTGTCTGCCACGGGTGCCGAAAACCGCCAGAAAGTCCCGCGGCGCGCCACTACCACCGGCAAGTCTGCGATCACCTCTACCTATTCGGCGACATTGGGCGTCAGCGCCTACGAGCTGGATTTTTTCGGCCGTGTACGCAGCCTCAGTGAGCAGGCGATGCTGCAATACCTGGCCACTGAAGAAGCTCGGCGCAGCGCGCAACTGAGCCTGGTGGCCAACGTCGCCAACGCTTACCTGACCTGGCGCGCCGACCAGGAACTGCTGGCCCTGGCCCGGCAGACGCTGGCCTCGGACGAGCACAGCCTGCGTCTGACGTCGCGCAGTAAAACGGCGGGCAAGGCGACGTCGATTGATGTGATCCAGGCCCAGACCAGCGTCGAAAGTACCCGGGCAAGCATTGCGCGCTACCAGCGGCAGGTGGCCCAGGACCTCAACAGCCTGGCGTTGCTGGTGGGTGGGCCGGTGCCGGATTCTTTGCCGGCACAGCCGCTGTCCGACGACCTGGTAGCCCGGGTACCGGCCGGGTTGCCGTCGGACCTGCTGCAACGGCGGCCGGATATTGTGCAGGCCGAGTATCAGCTTCAGGCGGCCAACGCGAATATTGGCGCGGCGCGGGCGGCGTTTTTTCCTTCGGTTACGCTGACGGCCAACGCGGGCACCTCGAGTAAGGATCTGTCGGGATTGTTCCAGGGGGGCTCGGGGAGTTGGGGGTTCCAGCCGCAGATCAATCTGCCGATCTTCAACGCGGGCAGCCTGCGGGCCAGCCTGGATTACGCGAAGATTCAGAAGAACATTTATGTCGCGCAGTATGAGAAGTCGATTCAGACCGCGTTCCAGGAAGTCTCGGACGGGCTGGCGGCGCGGCAAACGTATAACGAGCAACTGGCGGCGCAGCGGGATTTTGTTCGGGCCAACCAGACGTATTACGACCTGGCTCAGCACCGGTATCGCAGTGGGGTGGACAGTAATCTGGTGTTTCTGGATGCGCAGCGGTCGTTGTTCAGTTCGCAGCAGGCGTTGATTGTTGATCGGTTGGCGCAGTTGGTGGCGGAGGTGAATTTGTATACGGCGTTGGGTGGGGGGTGGGAGGGTGATTCTGCTGGGGGTGGGGATGGGGGTGGGGGCATATCCGTTTCTTCGGTCACGGCGGCTTATGGTTCCGCTCTTACA